>DAOMFV010000021.1:0-53358 GCA_035430005.1 Gemmatales bacterium | reverse complement strand
GCATGAAAACAAGAAAACGGTTGACAAACAACACAGCCGCTCCGTTGACCCCTGCGTAATGTGCAGCGTGATTGCACCTCACGCAGGGGGCAGATGAGTACATCTGACCCCTGCCACGACTCTTCTATTGTTTGGTTGGCACGAAGATACGCAGGATACCCATGAAACGAAAGCCTGCCTCACGCCGATCTAAGGCGGTCACCTTTGAGACCGTTCGGCAAATCGCGATCAGTTTCCCTGGAGCCGAGGAAAGCACCTCCTATGGCACCCCGGCCTTCAAGGTCAAAGGGAAGCTCTTCGTCAGGCTCCATCAGTATGGGGATGCTCTGGTCGTTCGGATCGAGGAAGACGAGAGAGCCAAGCGAATGCTGGCTGATCCGGAAACGTTCTTCATCACTGACCATTACCTCAATTACCCCTGGATACTCGTTCGACTCGCTTGTGTGAAGCGGGATGATCTTCACCAGCTTCTGGCCGAAGCCTGGCGGCTCGTTGCGCCAAAGTCATTACTCGTGGATAATCCATGATCGAAAGCATGCTTTCCCTGCAATAGTATCTTGTCAAGCGGCAGTTTCTTGCCCGAAACGTGCTTAGTGAGAGGTAGAGCATCTATTGGGAGAGAAGTCATGTCGCCTGTCAATGAAACGCAAACAGAGTTGCCCCAGACGACACCTAAGCAGCGGCTTGACTTCCCGCTGTATGTGCGAATCCTGGCGGTGGCTCATGTCCTGTCTCTGATCTTGGGACCGGTTGGTTGCGTCATCCTGGGTGCCATCGCTCGATTTCTGTGGCTGAGGCGTGGCTTAGATAGTCTTGTGATAGGTCTCAGTCTCGCCGGTTTCGGCTGGTTATTTTTCTGGGTGGCCTTCCGCTGGTGGTTTGTTCGATGGGGACGAAAGAACTGGCCCGAGACAGTAAACGGAGACGAGCAGAATACTTCTGGTGGATGATCATGAAATCCTCGTAAGATAGCAAGCGTGCCGGGCACTTCAGGAATGACTAACGAGGAGTAGGGACTATGCAAACAAGACTTCGATGGAGCGTCGTCGTTTTGATCGGCGCGGGAGCATTGCTGGGCTGGCTGACGGCTAGAGGCAACCTGTCGAAAGCGTTTGCCCAGGACAAGAAAGTCGATGGCACTCAACTCCCCAAGCCTGACCCGGAGTTCAAAGGAAAGATCGGCGAGACGTATAAGGATTCGACGCCCAACTTCCCCATGCCGGTGAAGGCTCCCAAGGGTAGTCCCAATGTGTTGCTCATCATGTTGGATGATGTTGGCTTCGGCATGTGTTCGACCTTCGGCGGCCCGGTGCCGACGCCGCACATGGATAAGCTCGCCAACAATGGTCTCAAGTACAACCGCTTTCACACAACCGCTCTGTGCAGCCCGACTCGTGCCGCGGTGCTCGCTGGTCGGAACCACCACAGTTGTGGCACCGGCGTGATTATTGAAATGGGCACCGGCTTCCCTGGCTACAACGGCATTCTCCCCAGAAGCACCGCGCTAATCAGCCAGATGCTGCGCGACAATGGCTACGCCACTGGCATGTTCGGCAAATGGCACAACACGCCGGAGCCAGACATCAGCCCCGCCGGTCCGTTCGACCGATGGCCCACCGGCTTGGGCTTCGACTACTTCTATGGTTTCAATCAAGGCGAAACGCACCAGTTCTATCCGGTCATTTATCGTAACACTTCCTGGGTTCCACAACCAAAGACACCGGAGCAGGGCTACCACTTCACCGCCGACATGACCGACGAAGCCATCGCCTGGACACGCAACATCCGGGCCGCTGATCCCGATAAGCCCTGGTTCAACTACTTCAGCACTTCTGGTGTTCATGCGCCACACCATCCTCCGAAGGAATGGCAGGAGAAGTATAAGGGCAAGTTCGACTATGGCTGGGACAAGCAACGTGAACTGACTCATGCCAAGCAGTTGGAGATGGGAATCATTCCGCCGGGGACGAAGCTCACGCCCCGTGCCAAGGAAGTGCCCGCCTGGGATGTACAATCAGCTGACGCCAAGAAGGTCTATACCCGGCTGATGGAGAACTATGCTGCTTACATGGCCTACACCGATGCTGAAGTCGGTCGATTGATCGAGAGCCTGCGGCAGTCGGGTGAACTGGACAACACTCTGGTCATGTACGTAGTCGGCGACAATGGTGCCAGTGCAGAGGGTGGCCTGGAAGGAACCTTCAGTGAGATCGCCAGCTTGCTTGGCATCCAACTGGGACTGGAGAGCACTCTGAAACGGATCGACGAAATCGGTGGGCCGACCA
Organism: Gemmatales bacterium; assembly: GCA_035430005.1. Taxonomy (GTDB): domain Bacteria; phylum Planctomycetota; class Planctomycetia; order Gemmatales; family HRBIN36; genus JAEUIE01. The sequence goes on along the minus strand of DAOMFV010000021.1, from coordinate 51,073 downwards.
GCGAGCCACACGTCCCTGTCGGCTGGGCCTGGGCGATGAACGCACCGTTCCAGTGGACGAAACAGGTGGCCAGCCACTTCGGTGGCACTCGCAACCCGATGATCGTTCACTGGCCCAAGGGCATCAAGTCCAAGGGCGAGATCCGCAACCAGTTTCATCATGTGATCGATGTGGTGCCAACGATTCTGGAGGCGTGCAAGATTCCTGAGCCGAAGGTCGTCAACGGCATCCCGCAGAAGCCGATCGAAGGTGTGTCGATGGTTTATAGCTTCGACGATGCTAACGCCAAGGATCGGCGAACGACCCAGTACTTCGAGCTGGCCACCAACCGGGCCATCTACCACGATGGCTGGATAGCGTGCAGCCAATACGGTTTACCCTGGTTGACAGCCGGGCGCGGCGACGGCTTCCTGACTGCCCCGTGGGAACTCTATAACATCAACGACGACTTCAGTCAGGCGGTCGATCTGGCTGCGACGAACCCGGCGAAGCTCAATGAACTGAAAGCCAAGTTCATGGAAGAGGCCACCAAGTACGGCGTGCTTCCCCTCGATCCACGCTTCAGCGAACGCATGGATCCCAAACTTCGCATGAGCGGCGAACCGAAGACGAGCTGGACCTACTTCGGTAACAACGTCTGGCTGCCCGAACCCATCGGCCCGCAAATTTTCCCTCGCAGTCACACGATCACCGCTGAGCTAGTCATCCCCAAGGGCGGGGCTGAGGGCGTCATCACCTGTGCGGGGGCCTTCTCGGCCGGCTGGTCGCTCTACGTGAAGGAGAACAAACCAGTCTTCCGCTACACCTTCTTCGAAATCGCCGACGTGACCATTCCCGGCACGGAACCGCTGCCCGAAGGCAAGGTGACTCTCAAGACCGAATTCATCTCCGACGGCAAGCCGGAAGGCAGCGGCACCATGAAGTTCTTTATCAACGGCAAAGCAGCCGGTGAGGGCAAGATCAAGCGATCTACCTTCCGTCATGGACTTGAGCCGTTCGAAGTGGGCCGTGATTCGATTACCCCCATCTCTCCCGTCTACAAGTCCCCCAACGCCTTCACAGGAACGATAGAGAAGATCACGTTCGAGTTGAGCAAGTAGTAGGAATGCCGTGGCAGTGGTCAACGGAACTCCGTTGCCCCCTGCGGAATGTGCAACATTTTCGCCCGCATGTAGGGGTCAGTTGATTACAACTGACCCCTGCCACAACTTTCTGTACAGCTGATAGTCTACCTGGAGTACATCATGATCATGCGAACCAGATTGTTGATCGGCGCTGTCATAGGCATCGGTATGGCCCTCGGCTGGCTTGCGGCTTCTAGCCAACTATCCTTCGCCCAGGACAAGAAGGCAGAAACGACTCAGAGCGCAGGCACCTCCATCGTCCTGCCACCACCACCTCAGCCGTTCAAAGGAACCATCAACCTGCGGGCGAAGGAGTCGAAGTCCGACTTCCCGCAACCGATGCAGGCTCCCAAGGGGGCACCCAACGTCCTGCTGGTATTGCTGGATGATGTTGGCTTTGGCGCCACTAGTACTTTTGGTGGGCCCTGTGCCACGCCGACCCTCGAGAAGCTTGCCGCGAATGGCCTGAAATACAATCGATTCCACACCACCGCCTTGTGCAGCCCTACACGAGCTGCCCTTATCACTGGTCGCAATCACCACACGGTACACACTGGAGTGATCACCGAAGGGGCTACTGGGTTTCCAGGCTACGATTCTGTCATGCAAAAGGACACGGCCACCGTCGCCGAGGTGCTCAAGCAGAACGGCTACGGAACTGGGTGGTTCGGCAAGAACCACAACGTCCCTGACTGGCAATCGAACCAGGCCGGGCCGTTCGACCTCTGGCCGACCGGTTTGGGATTCGATCACTTCTATGGCTTCATTGGTGGCGACACCAACCAGTGGCGACCCGCTGTCACCGAGGGAACCAAGCCCATTGAGCCGTACCTCGGCAAGCCCGATTACAACTTCGATTACGACATGGCTGACCAGGCCATCAAGTGGATCAGTATGCAGAAGGCGGTCGCTCCGGATAAGCCCTTCTTCTGCTACTATGCTCCGGGAGCTACCCATGCTCCGCACCATCCAAGGAAGGAATGGGTCGAGAAGTACAAGGGTAAGTTCGATCAGGGTTGGGATGCCGTCCGACAGGAATCGTTCGAGCGACAGAAAAAGATGGGCGTCATCCCCGAAGGCACGAAAGTCAATCCTCTCGCACCGGGCCTTCCCGCCTGGAACACGCTGAGCGATGAACAGAAGAAAGTCTATGCTCGGTTCATGGAAGTTTACGCCGGCTTCCTCGAACAGACTGATTACAACATTGGCCGGGTCATCGAATCGATCAAGCAGACAGGTCAGCTCGATAACACCATCATCATCTATATCGCCGGCGATAACGGTGCCAGTGCTGAGGGTAGCCCGCAGGGTTTGCTCAATGAAATGACCTTCTTCAACGGTGTGCCCGAAGATATTAAGGAAGTGCTGAAGCGTGTCGACGATATTGGCACCTGGAAGACCTACAACCATTACCCTGCTGCCTGGGCGCACGCCATGTGTACGCCGTTCCAATGGACCAAGCAGATCGCCAGCCACTACGGCGGCACCCGCAACGGTATGGTTATCTCCTGGCCCAAGGGCATCGCTGCCAGGGGCGAACTGCGAACCCAGTGGCATCATTGCATTGACATTGTGCCGACGATCTATGAAGTGTGTGGCGTTACCGCCCCAGCTTCTGTGAATGGCGTCACCCAGAAGCCCATCGAAGGTGTCAGCATGGCCTACACGTTCGCCGATGGCAAAGCCAAGAGCCGACGTTCGAAGCAGTACTTCGAGTTGCTCGCTAATCGGGCGATCTATTCGGATGGCTGGGTGGCCTGCACTACACCATCGAACCCGCCCTGGGATTCCGCCGGGGCCAATGTCGATGAGATCACCGGCTACAAGTGGGAGTTGTACGACACCAACAACGACTTCTCCCAGGCTGATGATCTCGCAGCCAGGATGCCTGACAAACTCAAGGACCTGCAACTGCTCTTCTATGCCGAAGCGGCCAAGTACAATGTGTTGCCAATCGACAACAGCAAGACGAGTCGCCTGGCTGCCGGTATCCGTCCGAGCCTGACGGAGGGACGTAAGTCGTTTTCCTACACCGAAGGCATGACACGCATTCCTGAAGGTGCCAGCCCGGACATCAAGAACAAGTCGTGGTCACTCACTGCCGAGGTAGAGGTGAAAGCCGACACCACGGGGATGATCATGACACAGGGCGGCCTCTTCGGTGGATGGGCGCTTTACCTGGAAAAAGGCAAACCCGTGTTCCATTACAACTTCATTGACGTCGCTCATTACGAAGTCTCCGGTAAGGAGGCCCTCACTGCCGGGAAGCACACCATTAAGATGGACGTCGCCTATGATGGCGGCGGCATGGGTAAAGGTGGTACAGCGACGATCAGCGTCGATGGCAAGGAAGTAGCCAGCGGAAAGATTGATAAGACCATCCCTGTACGTATTTCCCTTGATGAAGGTACCGATGTGGGCGAGGACAGTGGCACGCCGGTAAACTTCAACTACGATGTGCCCTTCAAGTTCACGGGCAAGATCGAGAAGGTGACGATTAACTTGAAGTAGTCACCTGCTGGAGCAGTGGCTGAAAACCGCCGCTACGATTTACGGCGAAGATCACCAGCGCCACGACTGGTATCTGGCTGAGGAAGTAAGCGCTCGCAAACGCTGCAAACTCGGTGCGGCCCAGTACCGAGACCGCTACGGCAGTGGCAATGCCCACGTTCCGTACCACCAGTACCATGCTGTTGGCGAACTGATCCCGCAGGGTCAGGCCGAAGAGCTTGCCCGATACCCAGCCCAACAGCAGCATGATGACGGTTAATGCGACGACTACCAGCGCGATCTGGGTGTAGTCAGCCAGTAGATGTTCCCATTCCTGAGCAACCACGAATCCGATCAGGAACGCCAGGGACAGGATGCTGACTAACAGTAGAATCCGGCCATAGCGCTGGGTCAGCCCCGGCAGCCGACGGCGGATAGTCATGCCGATGAAGATGGGCAGCATCAGCAAGAGCAGCAGTTGCCCGAGGATAACCAGGATCGGCACCTGAAAGCTGTCAGGATTATCAAACATGGGCTGCAACACCCACAGCCAGGCCGGAATGGTGATCACCGCAGCCAGGCAGGAGATGGCGGTCAGCGTGACTGAAAAAGCTACGTTGCCTCGGCCGAAGTAGGTGTAGACATTGGCCATGGTACCGCTGGGGCAGATGGCCACCAACAGTAGACCTGTAGCTATGTATGGCTTGAGGGGGAAAATGGTGATGACTGCCACTGCCACCAGCGGCCAGACGATGATCTGAATCAATGTGGCCAAGATAACGACACGGCGCTGGCGGGCTGCCCGACGAAAGTCGTCTACCGTCAGTTCCAGTCCCACGACCATCATCATCAGGAAAGTCAGGCAGGGAACAGCAATATCGAGGACGGACTTAAGCATGAAGTGCCAAAGGTTGTTTGGTTGTTGAGGCTCCGAGTTGCCGAAGGTAACTCGCCAAACAGGCGACGATAGTCGGCAGCAAACTCGCCGGTGTGCCAGAAGCCCCACCGGCCGGCGATCTCGGCTATCGAGTGTGTGGCGTAGTCCTCCGACTTCAGTTCCTGGCGGACACGGTTGAGACGATGGGTCTTGAGATATGCCATCGGGCTGATCCCATGAATCTCCCGGAAGGCATAGTGCAGGGTGCGTTCGCTGACTTCAAGTTCCCGGCATAGATCGAGCATGGTCATCGGTGACTCGATGCTGTGGAGGACGAATTCTTCGGCCTTTCGAACCAACTGGTAACGATGGACCACTCGACGATCAGCCTGAGTCAACCCTTCTGCATGAGAAACCTCGCTAGCAATTCGGCGGATGCATTCATCCTCGATGAGTTTGACAGCATGAGGCTGCTGGAGGACTTCGGGATGGGCCATGAGTTGCATAATCCACCCTTGCAGCCGCTGTTGAGCGTTCATTTGTGTCTGGACATTGATCACCATTCGGCCGGCCAGCATGTCTTCCGTCTCAGCCCCCAGCAGCACGGAGACGTTGCGGCGAACCAGTTCAGCGTTCACGGCGATAAAGGCATTCCCATATTCACTGGAGGTACGATGATCCATGACATCGTTTGGCCCCAGGATAATCATGCGGCCACGTGTTACCTTCTGTCCGCGCCAGAGGGCAGATTCATTGTGAGGCGTTACCGGAACGAAGACATAGCTGCCGGGTGGCTGTGTGCCACGGGATTGAATCACCTGGTTGAGAGTGACCTTGGTTAGTTGCACGCCACCTGCTTGAATCTGATGAATCTCGCCGACAAACGGCCCGCTGCTGAGCTGATGAAACCGGCTGTCCCATCGCTGCATCGCTTGTGCAAGCTCATCGAAATCGTGGGTCTTCAGTGAGGTTACACTGGATCGAGGAGGACCAGATCTTGGCTGGAGCAATGACACGATCATTTACTCAATGGCTGTCGGCCTTGCCTCTTTTGCAGTTTTCCGACTTGCGTACAGTATAGCGGTCTCGCAAGAATAATACTGCCTGTCTCGAGAGAATTACGCCTGGCATGCGATCGCAGCCTGAAGCGATAGCGAGGGGAACCTTGCGAATGCTCATGCTCCCTCGCTTGCGCATCAGGCTGTCATCCAAGGAAAGAGGTATTGTCTATGCGAAGTACGAAATTCATCATGGCTGGCTGCCTGGCGCTGGGGGCGCTGGTCGGCTATCTGGCGGCGTCCGGTTCGCTGAACCTGTTTCAGCAAGCCAGGGCCAACGATGTGCAAAACCAACCGATTGTGGTTAAGCCTGTGTCAGGGGCCACTACGGAGGAGTGCCCTTCATGCTGCTCCGGTGGCATGAGCAAAGCTGATGCCTTGGCCATCTCGACGCACAATGCCAAGGTCACCGCCAAGGCAGCCCAAGACGGCAAGAAGCCGAACATCTGCATCATCTGGGGTGATGACATCGGCCAGTCGAATGTCAGTGCCTATTCCATGGGATTGATGGGGTATAAGACTCCGAACATCGATCGTGTCGCCAAAGAAGGCATGATGTTCACCGATTACTATGCCGAGCAAAGCTGCACCGCCGGCCGGGCCTCGTTCATCACCGGTCAGCACGGCATGCGCACGGGACTCACCAAGGTGGGTATGCCCGGCGCCAAGGCCGGCATGCAGAAAGAAGACCCAACCATTGCCAACTTGCTCAAGGAGCGGGGGTACGCCACCGCCCAGATCGGCAAGAACCACCTCGGCGACCGGAACGAGTTCCTTCCCACCGTCCATGGCTTCGATGAGTTCTACGGTAACCTCTACCACCTCAACGCCGAAGAGGAACCGGAGCACGTCGACTACCCCAAGGATCCGGAGTTCAAGAAGAAGTTCGGCCCCCGTGGCGTGCTCGATTGCAAGGCCACTGACAAGGACGACGAGACCGTCGATCCACGCTTTGGAAAAATTGGCAAGCAGACCATCAATGACACCGGCCCGCTGACCCGCAAGCGAATGGAAACGATCGACGACGATATCGCCGAGCGGTCGGTGGCGTTCATCAAGAAACAGGCAGCAGCGGGCAAGCCGTTCTTCCTTTGGGTCTGTTTCACTCACATGCACGCCTTCACCCACCCCAAGCCGGGAAGTGTGGGCCAGGCCGGTCAGTGGCAGTCGGTTTATCACGATGTGATGATCGATCACGACAAGAATGTGGGTCAAGTCCTTAAGGCGCTCGACGACGCCGGCATCGCGGATAACACTTTCGTGATGTACAGCACCGACAACGGCCCGCACATGAACACCTGGCCCGACGGAGCCATGACGCCGTTCCGCAACGAAAAGAACACCAGCTGGGAAGGCGCCTACCGCATTCCGTGCATGGTACGCTGGCCGGGCAAGATCAAGCCGGGCACCGTTTCTAACGAGATTGTGTCGCACCTCGACTGGCTTCCCACCATCCTCGCCATGGCGGGTGACACCGATATCACCCAGAAGCTGCTCAAGGGACACAAGATCGGTGATATGAATTACAAGATCCACCTCGACGGGTACAATCTGATCCCGTACCTGACCGGTCAAACGGACAAGTCGCCGCGCGAGTCCTTCATTTATTGCACCGACGAGCAACAGGTGGCTGCGCTTCGCTTCAACAACTGGAAGATGCTGTTCATGGAGCAGCGGTCGCCAGGTACCCTGCAGGTATGGGCCGAGCCGTTCACGAACCTGCGTGTGCCGAGATTGTACAACCTTCGGATGGACCCCTACGAACGGGCCGACATCACGTCAAACACCTACTTCCAGTGGCTGTTTGAAAGAATCTACCTGTTCGTTCCGGCACAAGCCTATGTCGGCAAATTCCTGGAGACGTTCAAGGAGTATCCACCAAGGCAGAAGGCCGACACCTTCAACCTCGACGCCGTGATGAAGAAGCTGATGGAGGCCGGCGGGAGCAAATAGCAATCGTTTACTGATTGACTATCAACCCAATCGGGCCGTACCTTTCCTAAGGGTATGGCCCTTTTCCATTGATTGAATGGGGAACAGTGAACTATCCGTTAGCGGGGAGTGCGAGAATCCTGAAAGACGTTTTCTTCGCCATGGTCTGGCCTGCGTTTGCCGCTCTCTCACTTGCCATCGCTGTTGGTGGCAAGGATGTCACCACGTTGGGACTGATCCTGCTCTGTTGCGGGACGATGAGCACCTATGGACTGGATCGTTTGATTGATCGTCGTGGTGTTGATCCCGCTGCCACTCGTCGAGGCCTGCGGATCGCCGTTCTTTTCAGTTCGTTGGTCGCCCTAATTCTAGCCTGCACCGCTCTCTGGCGATTCCTGGTCTGCTGTGTTCTAGGGATATTGGCCGGGGGCTACGTGCCGCTCAAGCGAATCATTCCCAAGAACCTGGTGGCTGTTCCCGCCTGGACCATCGGCTGCTGTGCTTTGCCCTTTGCCTCGGCGCCGGAGATTAATGGCCACTTGGTAGCATCAGCTGTAGCTTTGGCGTTGATCGTCTTTGCCAACATGGTTCTATGCGATATTCCGAACATTGAGGAAGATCGCCTGGCCAGGGTGCGAGCATTTGCTGCACGGTTCGGTGCGAAGGCCGGAGCAGTGTTCGCCGGGCTGGCAGCGCTTCTTGGCGCCGTGATTGCCATACCGTTCCATCATGCCGGCCTGGGGGTGGCTGCCCTGTGCCTCATCCCACTGGCGGTGATTCTTGGTCGTGCTCCGATGAACCACCGGGCCAGGCTGGCAGTGGATGAAGTGGTAATCTTTCTGCCAGGGCCGATCACTTTGCTGATGCTGAACGGTTGGTAATGGTTCAACATGCTCTCCCGAAACGACAACAGGGTGGTTCGGCAAGCCGAACCACCCTGTTGCAAAGTGGATTACCTCCATCGGCTTACGGGCTGCCCTGAACTTCTTTCTCGGCGATCTTGACGAGCTTTTCGATTTCTTCGTCCATCACCTTGTCGCCCGGGCTGCCCAGCCACTTCTTGCGAATTACCCCCTTGTGGTCAATGAGATAGAGAGTCGGCCAGCCGCGCACATTAAACTCTTTCGAGATCGCGCCAGCCTCCCCACGTTCATTCTTGAAAGAACGCCAGGTCACCTGGTGTTGCTCCATCTGCTTTTTGAAATTCTCACCGTACTTGTCCGAATTGACGCCAATAATGGTGAACGGCTTACCTTCGTAGCGCTTCACGAGCGACCGCTCATGAGGGAACATGGCTACGCAGGGGCCTCACCAGAACCCCCAGAAATCAAGCAGGACGACCTTGCCACGATACTCCATGAGCTTAAACTCTTTGTCGTCCAGGTCCTTGCCCTTCACTTCCGGAATAACCTTGCCAATGGCCAGATATTTCACTTCATGCAGTTCACCCTTAGCCAATGCTTTCACAGCCTCACCGGCTTGGGGGAAATCCTTGATTGCCTGTTCCAGGTACTTCTCAGCCTCAGCCTGGGTTGCTTCCACTTTGCCTAGTTGTTTGCCCAGGCCATAACATGCAGCCGCCTTCACGTTATCGTGAGAGTTCTTCTCCAGGATAGTCTTCAGAGTGTCCACCGCTTTGGTATCCTCTGAATCGCCGAGAAGCTGGCACATGTTGCCGATCTCTTTGGAATCGATGAACCTGGTTAGAATCAGTTCCTGTGCCTTCTTGGCATTGTCAGCAACCTGGGGCATGATCTGCCCTTGTCGATGAAGCCACAAAAGTACCGGAATAACCTTGGGGTCTTTGTCTTCTTTTTCTGCCCGTGCCATCAGAGATTGATGCAGATCAGGGTTCTGCAAGTAGTAATGGCGAACCAGTTTCTTGCCGATTTCCTCTAAGCTCGCCTTATCCAGCCAGACGGTCTTCAGCATCGTGCAACACTTCTTGCCCGTGTCGCCCGAGACGTTGTTGGACAAAGCCCAGAACAGGGCGTCCGCTGCTTCCGGTGCCGTGGGCCACTTCTCCGCCAGCGTCAGACAGCGCTGGGCGAATGGCTCGACTTTGGGGTAATCGGTCTCGAACAGCTTTTGCCGGTCCTCCGCCGCTGCAGCTTGGTACTTCTTCCCAAATGCTGATTGCTGTGTTTGCCACTCCTTCTGAATGGCAACAAACTCATCCTTGGCCGAGTCGGCTGTTTTGGCAGACTCTTTCTGGGCCGGGGGTGTCTTGGGATCGTCTGCAACCACATTGCAGGGAGCCAGGCCCAGCGCCAGGAGCCATAACCAACGATTCATGATGGTTCTCCTGTGAGAGGGAAATCGAAAAGCTATCCATCAGCATAAGCGATACCAGATCGACTTGCGAACGATTTTGGGCAATAAGGCTGAGCTTGATCGCTACCATGAGAGAAATCGAGGTGACGATGGCTCAGCCGACTCAACGCACTGTCCAGTTCTTGTGTACGGGCAACTACTACCGTAGCCGGTTTGCTGAGGTGTTGTTCAATGCGGTGGCCGGAAAGATGGGGCTGCCGTGGAAGGCAATCTCCCGTGCCCTGAACCTGGTACCGGGCAAGAATCCGGGTCCGATGGCCAGGGTGGCAGTCGAAACTCTAGAAGCGAGGGGGATTCGATCGAGGGAAGCATGCACTCGTCTACCGATGCAGCTGACAACTGAAGACCTGGAAGGCGCTGACCGCATCGTCGCTCTCAAAGAAGCGGAACATCGGCCCATGCTGCAGGAGCGCTTTCCAGCATGGGTGGACAAGGTCGAATACTGGGATGTCGATGACGCCCTCGGCGTGCTTGATCTGATTGACCGGGAAGTGATGGGGCTGATCGCCCGACTGGTCAGTGGCGGAGAACGCAAGGGGCCGCCAGAGATGTCCGTTCCCCCGCCAGTGCCATCTATCGATCAGGATCGGTCGAAGAAACAGATCACACTCAAAGTGGGCCGAGAGACCGCAGGCCGCAAAGGCAAAGGGGTGACGACAGTGTTCGATACCCCTCTGAACGAAACGAGCCTACTGGAGTTGGCAGCCAAACTCAAACAAAAGTGTGGCACCGGCGGAACGGTGAAAGATGGCCGCATCGAGATTCAGGGCGATCAGCGGGAGCGCATCGTTGCTGAGTTGGAGAAGCTGGGATATAAGGTGAAGCGGGCGGGGGGATGATGATCTATGGCAACCGGTACTTTCCTGATTGCTCTTAAGACATTCGAGGAGAGTGAAAGCAACCAACAACCATGAAGAAACGCTGGTATCCAACAGCTCCAAGCGTTACGCTGCATGGCATGACGGACGTTACCCTAATCCTTGAGCAAGTTGAAGCAGGTCAGATAGGCGCCAGGGAACAGCTCTTTGAAGCGGTCTATTCGGAACTGCGACGGATGGCTGCAGCACAGATGGCGAAAGAGCAGCCAGGGCAGACGCTGCAGCCCACTGCACTGGTGCATGAAGCGTGGTTGTGGTTGGTGAAGTCCCCGCTGAGCGCATCCACTTTCTCTTATGAGGGGAAGAATGACCGGCGGCGTTACTTTTTCGGTGTGGCCGCCGAGGCAATGCGGCGGATCGTGGTAGAGAATGCACGTCGTAAACGGTCAGTCCGTCATGGAGTACAGTACCAACGACAATTTCTGGATGAGGATCAACTCCCGCCAGAAAAGTCGAACGAGCTCCTGGCTGTCCATGAAGCCCTAGACCTGTTGGCTGTCCACGATCCACTAAAGGCAGAACTGGTGAAACTTCGTTATTTTGCCGGGTTCACCAGCGATGAAGCCGCTGAATTGTTGGGCATCACTCCCAAAAGCGCCGAAAAACAGTGGGTTTATGCCCGGGCCTGGCTCAAACGCCATCTTTCTTCCTAAAAACCAGAAACTTCCAGGATTCTGGGGGAACGACACCTGATTATTTCGCATGATAGGATGGCCCCATTGCAAGGTGACTCCCATGCGACCTGAAAGTATCTTCGACGCTGCCATCCAGAAAATCACACCCACCGAGCGTGCAGCTTACCTCGACAAAGCCTGCGGTTCCGACCTGAAACTTCGTCAGGAAATCGAGGCGTTGCTCCAGGCCCACGAAGGCCGTGGTGAGTTCATGGACAAACCAGCCGTGGAGCAAACTGCCGCTTTCACCCCCGAAGCCAGTACTGCTGGTTTCTCTCACAAGCCACTGGAACATATCGGTGCCTATAAACTTCGCGAAAAGCTGGGTGAAGGCGGCATGGGAACCGTTTATGTTGCTGATCAAAAAGAACCCGTACAGCGCCGAGTGGCCATCAAGCTGATCAAAGAGGGGAGTGACAGCAAAGCTTTACTTGCACGTTTTGAACAGGAACGGCAGGCCCTCGCCCTGATGGATCATCCCAATATCGCCAAAATCTTCGATGCCGGCATCTTTCTCCCTTCTCCCGGTACTCCGGGAGAGGGGCCGGGGGTGAGGGGGATTCCTTACTTTGTCATGGAACTCATCAAAGGAGTTCCCATCACCAGGTATTGTGATGAAGCCAAACTGAGCCCCAAAGAACGTCTCGAACTCTTTGTTCCAGTCTGTAAAGCCGTTCAGCATGCACATCAGAAAGGCATCATTCATCGCGATCTTAAGCCCAGCAACATCCTCATTGGTCTCTACGATGAAAAGCCGATTCCGAAAATCATTGATTTCGGAATAGCCAAGGCCACGGGTTCCAGAATAACTGATCAGAGCATTTACACTGAAATCGGCAGCCTTGTTGGAACGCTGGAATACATGTCTCCCGAACAAGCGAAGCTGAACAATATCGATATCGATACTCGCAGTGACATCTACGCCCTTGGAGTGATCCTGTACGAACTCCTTACGGGCAGCGTTCCCTTCAGCCGTAAGGAATTGGAGAAGGCAGGCTTGGGCGAAATGTTGCGTGTCATCAAAGAAGTAGAGCCTACCAAGCCCAGCACCAAGGTCTCTGGTTCCGGCACTTTGCCCAACATCGCCGCAAACCGACAGACGGAACCTGCCAAACTCTCCAAAATGATGAAGGGCGATCTTGACTGGATCGTCATGAAGTCTTTGGAGAAGGATCGAAATCGACGATACGAGACGGCCAACCAGTTCGCCCAGGATATCGACTTTTATCTGACTGATAAGCCGGTTTATGCCTGCCCTCCCTCGGCCATGTACCGCATGAAGAAGTGGATCAAGCGAAACCAGACGACGGTCGCAGTGGCGGCGGCAGTCTTTATTACGGTCATCGGCGGCGTGATTTCCACGGAAATCCAACACTCTCGAACTCAGCAAGAGACTTCGGAGAAGCTAGCCGCGCTGGAGAAGCTGGAACAAGAACAACAAAAAACCAAGGCAGCGCTTGTCGAGGCTAAAGCCAATGAACTAGAGGCGTTCCGCAAAAGCGAAATGGCGCTGGCTGTGCAAGAATTCCTGGAGAAAGATCTCATCGCTCAGGTTAATGTGTTTAAGCAGGGGGAAACCGGTCGTAAGCCTGATCCAAACCTGACCTTAAAGAACGCGTTGGACCAGGCGTCATTAGTGATTCCCAAGCGATTCGCCGATCAGCCAATGATCGAAGCTTCGGTACGCGCTGCCATCGCCAATGCCTACGAATCACTCGGCCTGTGTGTTGAAGCGCTTCCTCACCTGGAACGAAGTCATGATCTACACCAAAGATACGTGCGTCAACATAAAGCAGACTCTACGAATGATAGCTTCTTGTTTGATTACTTCATGGCAGCAACAAGACTTGCTCAATTACAAAGCAATATGGGCATGGATACTAAGGCCAGGGCGATCATGAGCTCTGCTGTGGAGGAAATAAGTAAGACCGCTAATGGCGATGCAACGCGACAAGAAACCATCAGAAGACTGACGGTGCTGGGGCAGCCCCATAGCAAAGAGGAAGTAGAAAAAGAGATCGAACGCATTGGTAACGATGCTAAGAATGCCTTTGCTGCTGTAGATCGAGCAATAACCCAGGGTCTGACGAATGACAAGCCTGGAGTCAGTACACCTGACAAAAAAGCTGACACTTCTCGAAATAATAAGGGCCTCGAACAAATTATGGAAGTATTCAAGTTGATTCTTGCAGAGAAGTTCGCACAAGCTGAACCAATTCTCAAAGAGTTGCTGGAGAAAAGCGCAAAGGCTGGAACAGTCACGGAAGATATACAGTCATTCAATCTGATGTGCATGCTTGGCGAAGTTTACCGAAGGCAAAGCAAGAACGACGATGCGAGACAGATACTTGAAAAAGCAAGTGCTGGACTGAAGAAGTCAATTGGTACCGAACACCCAGTGATAGGCGTTTGCAAATTATCGCTTGGCCATGTTTTGTACACTGAGAAAAAGTTCGATCGTGCGGAGATTGAATTGCGTGACGCCTTGTCAATCTTTGAGAAGCAAACTCCCAATCACTTTTATCTTTATGAAACGAAGAGTCTTCTGGGTGCAACCCTTACCAGGATCCATCCCATTGAGGCAGAGAGTTTACTCAAAGCCGGGTATCAAGGTCTGAAGAGCCAAGTATCGACACTTCCCGGTCATGAAAAGCATCGAATGTCTGAAGCCCTCGATCGCCTGATCCAGTTCTACACCGACACCAACAAACCCGACGAAGTGAAGAAGTGGCAGGCCGAAAAGGACAAGCTGGCGGAACAACTGAAAAAAGCCGTTCCCCCGAAACCATGAGGCTGAATTCGCCCTGTAAACTCACTTTCCTGCTGATTTCCACCGATCCACTTGCCAGCATCCCTTTGCAGTCCTAGTTTTACAGACCACGCTTGGGCGTTTGACTCAGGCGGATTCCCTGACTTGGCAGATGACACATGCCGAAGATGAAGACCCATAAAGCGAGCAAACGCCGCTTCAAAGTGACCGCTACAGGCAAACTCAAGTTTCGCCGCGAAGGCCGTCGCCACCTCAACGGCCACATGTCGGGCAACACCAAACGCAAGCTCGATGCCACGGTGACCCTCGATAGCGCCGATGCCAGGAAGATCGTCAAGGCGATCACCTTGGGAATGTAGCTGTTAGCAAGAAGCTGGTAGCTGGAAATCTGACAAATTATTTGACGCTGGATATGGCGTCGTGCTGGAGATACTGACATGCGGGCCCGTAGTGGCAAGACTGTTCTTCGTCGTCGAGCCCGGCTGCGTAAGCAAGCCAAGGGATACTTCCTGGGCCGTGGCAACCTCTACCGTCAGATGCGCACCACGGTGACCCGTGCCGGCGCGTTCGCCTATCGTGATCGTCGGCAGAAAAAGCGACTGTTCCGCCAACTGTGGACGATGCGCATCAATGCCGCCGCCCGTATGCGTGGCGTCTCCTACAGCCAGTTCATTGCCGGGCTGATTAGAGCGGGGGTCGAGTTGGATCGTAAGATGCTTTCCGAGATCGCCATTCACGATCCCGCCAGCTTCGATCAAATCGTCACTTTGGCCAAGCAGTACGTGCCAAAGAACTCTCCTCCAGCCGTCAGGAAGGCCGGCTAAAGAGCGACTAACACCCGGATGTACACCACGAGCGTTTCCCTTGAGTGGGGAACGCTCTCTGTTTTTGGCTGTGTGTCGGTTTGCTCCTCCCCTTACCAAGGGGAGGTTGGGTGGGGTTGAAAGTCACCGAGAGACTACCCTCTCCAACTCCCCTCCTTGGAAAAGGGGAGAGAATGAATACGCTCCCCTACCTTGCTTTGGAATCATGTGCCACGGATGACATACGACAGCTTCGGCCATTCCATCGGCTCTTTCACTTTTTGGTTGACCTTCACCTCAACAGGGGCGGTGGCTGCTTTCTGGATACGATCGGGCAGCCAGGGGCGACCGGTCGGGGCAATGATGAGATAGCCCATCCCATCGCCAACGAAGGCCATGTCACTACCCGTCCTGGGCCAATCGAGCTTCTTAGCCACGTCAGTACTTAAGTTCTTGCTGTCGCTGCTAACCAGTCCGATCTCACTGACACACAGTAAGGATTGCTCCGAGAAAGAGGTCGTGGCCCCGTTCTTCAGCGGATGACGGGCGATGAACTCGCCGATATTGCCGGCTGGGTCACGGAAATAGACTGCATGGGAATCCCAGGCAGCGAAGTGGACCTCGTCCTTGCCGGTGCTGTTGTCGATGAGCAATGGCACTCGCTTCCCCAGCCAGGCCTTGGCTTCGGTGAACTGGTTCTCCGGAATGTTGAAGGCGAAGTGGTAGAACGGCTCACTCTGGGGCAGGGCAGGCTTGAACTTGATCGTCGATGGCCCGGTTTTCAGCGTGAAGCCATCACTGGTATCCGTACTGATCGTCAGCCCCAGCTTCTTCTGGTAAAAGTTCCTGAGTTCATCAAGCTTGTTCGCCTGCAATTCCAGGTGCAGCAGGCGGGGTCTGGTTGCGGCAGCGCTCTGGGCCATCAGCACCTGGTGCAGCGGCGCATGCAGCGAAGCCACCAGAGCCGAGGTAGCTTGAAGAAACTGTCGGCGATGAAGACGTGTTGACACGCGAACATCCTCCGGGAATAAGAGATTCGGGCAACCTGGGGTTTCCTTGCTGAAGGACAATAGAAATTCACTGGGGGCTGAGTCGCTTGCCTCAGCTTAGTCATGCTATGTTGTAAACTATAGCTATTCACATCATTAATTTCACATTAGCGTTGCTTTGCTGGGCGGACACAGCTACGATTATTCGCTCAATTGTTCTTGAATCTGTCACAATCTCGATGGAGACACCATGCTGCAGCTTTTGACTTTGATCTGTCTGTTTCCCCAGTCAGGCGCTTCCGACTCTCGTGATGAAGGTATCAAATCATTTCTCAAGCGCGACGACAAGGACATGGTCGCCTGGGAATCGCTCCTCTGGAACAATCCGAACCGAGTAGTGACGATAAATGACATCATGATGAGTTACAAAAAGCACTACAACCTTGATATTGCCATTAACTTCAAAGCGTTCGACAACGACAGGCAGGTCAGGCTTGGTCTGACACAACCGTTGAAGAAGATTGCCGCTATGGATAATGTCATCCCACGCGGACTGGCGCTTCAGCTGTATCTGGATAACTACAAGACCGATGTAACCTACGTGGTAGAAGGAGGCACCATTTGGATCGTGCCCGGCAAGGGAATGATCGAGGACGAGAGCCGGTACAGCAACAAGGCCGAGGATGTCGGCACAATTCTCAAGACCAGGCCCAAGTATGATACCCGACTGAATAAGGAAGGCACCAATCGCATTGAGATTCCTCCGGGCGATCTGCAGGGAGCCATCCGCTTCTTCGCTGATCAGGGCAAGTACCGGGTGTTCGTGCGTGATCGAAATATCCCACTGAACACCATGAACTTAAGCGTGAAAGTACCCCCATATTCTGATATGAGCTACGAAGCGATCTTGAAGAATCTGCTCGATCAGGTCAATCTGAAGTACGTCATCAATTCCAACGCGGTGGTGATCATGCCGAAGTAACGAGGGCGAATTGTCGGTCAAACCCCGGGTGTAGTCGCCTGGGGTCTATTTTTGATATTCACTGCTCAACTTGCTGGAACTACGATGGAGTGCTTCGGCAACTATTCTGCCTGAAACGTGTCCTCCCTTATTCAGCCAGCCTCGGATCAGACCGAACTGAGCCTCGGCAATCTGGGTTGCGATCAGCGAAGTCGGCAAATCCGAGATCGCTTCTGATGGCAATCGTACCTCGATCAAACTTGCTAGGGCGTTGATGATAACAGGCATCGTCGGGCTGTTAAAAATAACCCGCGCCATCGAGATATTCTCGTGAAAATGCTCGAGAATTCTTTGCACATGATCGATATCACAACTTTCATCCACCGCGCCGGCCATTGCCGATAACATTCCAGCCATGCTGTGCCGCAACACATCTTCCTTGTCTTTAAAGTGCTCATAAAAAGTGGAGCGGCCTATGTCTGAATGGCGAACAATATCGCCAACGCCCATATCGTGGTAGCGGCCTTGAAGCACCAGGTCATTGAACGCCTCAATGACGGCGACTTTCGTTTTCCGAATCTGACGACTGGGTTTCTTCTCGGCCATGGGCATGCCTGGACAGTTCAGCGATTTTGTCCGGAACGAAACAGACTGCCTGTGTTGTCATGGGCAGTAGTGGTTCGATCCGTTAGCATTAGTGTCGCTGATCAGCTCCATTTCGACCAGCAGTCTCACCGGAAATTCAAATGATGACGAATGATGCTCCAATTACTTCGCCTGGGTCCCTTCCTTTCTCACGCTTCGGTGGAATCGCGTTGATTGCTGGTTCATTACTTTCAATTGCATTCATGATGTATCACCCCACCATTCGTGCGAAGGGACTGCCGGAACTGGTCGATGAATTCGCTCGTCAACAATTCGTCAATAGCCTCGTGCATGGTACGCTCATTGGATTGATGGGCTTGCTCGTCGTTGGCTTCTCCAGTCTGTCTTCCCGGATGGGTTGGCAGCACACGCTTGTTCGGACAGCGTTTATTTCTTTTTGCATGGGGGTAATGGCGATGATTGCCGCCGCACTGATTAGCGGGTTTATCATCCCCGAATTCGTCGAGGGTTATCAGGCACGCACCGCTCAGCAGATGAAAACGTCTGACCATGGCCATGCAGTGGCGGTGATTCCCGCTGAACCATCATCTGCTGCCTCGCTCGAACAGATCAAATCAATGTTGCAAATCATGGGCTTGGCCCGAAGTGGAAATCAGGTATGCAGCCGCATGGGTGTGCTGGCCTCCGCTATATCGTACTTGCTCTGGTCACTGGCCCTGTTGCGATACACCGGAAGGGTGAAGTGGGTTGGTATCTTCGGCACCTTCGCCGGTCTGTTGCTGTCCGCTGCGCTACTGCTCGGTTTTCTACCCATGAATGTTCATGGCATGCTGGTCTATGTCGGCGTTCAGGCTTGCTGGAGTGTTGCAGTTGGCTGGATGATGTTGACGGGAAGAATATAGTTACCTCAACTCCCGACCCAGCCGTTCAGCAAACGCCTCAAGAAGTAAGGCCAACTGGAATCGGCGGTCGATGTGGTGTTCGGCTTCCAGGCACGCTTCAATGAGGGCGGGCAGAGTTCCCATGCTGGGTAGCGAAGCTAATCGCTGCACCGCTGCCTGATGCTCTGTGCTCTGTGCCTGTCCATGCTCTGCATGGAGCAGGGCGGCCTGCAGCAGTTGCACAATGAACTCGACTGCAAACCTGGCCCGCTGTCTCTTCTGCGGTGAATCCTTCACACCTTCGGCAAACTTCACCAGCAAGGTGCCGAACGCCACGCCGGCAAACTTCGGTTGTTGCAGGGCCTTGGCGATCTCGAGGGTGATTTTCTGTAGCTCCTCATCTTTGAGCAATTCTGCCTTCGAGAGCGACCCATGAGCTAATGGGAAAAGTTTTTGGGCCTCTGCTGCATGGGCGACGATGCCCGCATTGACCGCAGCTTGCGTGAAGTCTTCTAAGCCCAACGGCTGAAAGCGAATCAACTGGCAGCGGGATCGGATGGTATCGAGTTGTCGTTCCGCCGCGGTGCCGATGAGGATGAGCAGCGAATCGGGGGGTGGTTCTTCCAGGGTCTTGAGGAAACGATTGGCCGACTCCGAGTTGAAGGCATCGGCATCATCGATGATGGCGATACGCCTGGCCCCTGCTCGCTGAGGCTTGACCCCCAGCGATTGGATGAGTTCTTTCATCAACTCGGTCGGGAACTCCTGTTTGTCTTCGGGCAGTCCTGCCAGGTGTAGATCGGGATAGGTGCCGGCCTTGATCTGCACACAGGCGGTACAGGTGCCACAGGGTTCGGGGTTCTTGATGCTGACTGATGCCGATTCACACGAGATGGCCTGAGCGAGCGCCAGAGCGAATCGCTTCTTGCCGACACCTTCAGGGCCGACGAAGAGGTAGCTGTGCCCGAGCCGATCGGCTTGCCAGGCACGGAGCAGAGCGTCACATTGAACATCATGTCCGTAGATGCCGAGCCAGGGCACGACGTACCTCCTCTTGCAATTCGGTTTGTACTTCTTCGACAGAACGGTTGGCAGCGATCAGGCGCAGATGCTCCGGATCGCGCTTGGCTTCAGCGATGAAGCCGGCCCGCACGGCTTCCAGGAACGCCGTCCCTTTGTCTTCCATACGGTCATCGGGGCCTTGCTTGCGAGCCTGGGCTTCGGTGACAGGCATATCGAACACGAATGTCACTTCGGGCAGCGTTGAATCAGTAGCGGTACGGCCCAGCTTCCAGCAGAGTTCGGGACGAAGGTTGCCGGCGTAGCCCTGATAGACTACCGTCGAGAGGACAAAGCGATCGCAAAGGACGATCTCGCCCCGATCCAGAGCCGGGCGAATGACCTCGTCAACAAGCTGGCAACGGCTGGCCATGTAGAGAAAGGTTTCAGTAAGCGGCGAGATGGCTCCCGTCTGCCGATCGAGAAGCAACTGCCTGATGCGATCACCGGCATGGGTGCCGCCCGGATCACGGCAGGTGGTGACGGAGTAGCCTTCCGTTCGCAGCCAGTCTGCGAGCAGTTTCATCTGCGTGCTTTTTCCCGCCCCATCGACGCCATCGAGAGAGAGAAACAGACCGTCGGGGACAAGTTTGGTAGACATGGGGACAGTATAGGGCAGGGGTGCGGCGTGCGTATCCGACAATATTGCAATTCCTGGTGTCCGGTTCCCTGCACGAACGGCAATTCATTTGGACCAGTGTCGAGGGATCTCGATCACTGACCCTTTTGTTTACTCTCTCTAAGGAGATCTTCCATGTTCGGTATCCGTGCACTGGTGTTATCACTACTCACTGCTCTGGCACTGCTCCAGCCCGTGGCCAGTTTATCGGCGGGCAATCCACCCATCAGCAGCGCTGCTTCACGCGCCAAGCAGAAAATCTACTGGGTCTACTACCGGTGCGATAGTCATCATGCTTGGACGTGCTACGGCGGCTACTATCACCTCAACCAGGCTGTTCAGGCAGTCACGTGGTTCCGGTACTATGGTTATGAGGCGTTCTACCGGTAAACATCTGTCTCGACCGGCCACAACTTTATTCAGGCTTCAGGCTCCTTAAGAGCTTGTTGAATAACTGTGGCAGGGATCAGCGGTACGCCGCTGCCCCTGCTGAATGTGCAAAATCCAGGCTGCTTCGCAGGGGGCACGATGAGTACATTGTGACCCCTGCCACGACTTAGTGATAATTCAACAGGCTCCTTAACTATTCCCCCTCATCGTGGAAATGATGGAACTTCATGTACTGCCAATGCTTGTAGCGGGGGCAGCGGCGGATGAGGTCGGCATCGGTGCCTTCATCGATCAGCGTGCCCTGGTGGAGCATTACGACCCGATCGGCTTTACGCAGTGTCGACAGTCGCTGGGGTAGCAGGATCGTGGTACGGCCCTGGAGGAAGCGGGCCAGCGTATCGTCGAACCAGGCCTTGTCCTCTTCGCTCAGCCCGTCATCCGGTTCCTCAATCACCATAATGGTAGGGTCACGCAGGATCGCTCGGGCCAGAGCGATACGGAAGAGCTGGCTCACCGTCAGGCTTTCGCCCAGTTCGCCGACCACCGTTTCGTAGCCCCCGGGCAACTTCATGATGAAGTTATGGGCATGGGCCGCCTTGGCTGCTTCGATGATGCGGGGCAGGCTGTAGGCCTCGTTGCCACACCCGATGTTGTTGACTACGGTATCGTTGAAAACCAGATCATCCAGCAGGACGACGCCGACCTGATGACGGACGCTTTCGAGGGTGACCCAGGGCAGAGGTTTGTCATCCATCCGGACTTCGCCCTGATCGGGATCAATCAGCCGAGGCAGCAGATACGCAACGATCAAGCGGGCTCGTTCATCGCCGACCAGGGCAACATGTTCGCCGGAGGCAACGTGCATGGAAAGGCCATCGAGCAAGACATCATCGGTGCCGGGAGCCAGCACGGTAACATTGATCAGATCAAGTTTGTGGGCCAGGGGAGGAAGGAATTCTGCGCCGACGACCTGCTTGACGTCTGTCTCATGATCGAGCAGGTGAAACAGTCCTTGAGCAGCCGGGGCAGCTTTCCTCACCTGGTGCCAGGCGGTCTGCCAGCGTTGGAGGACCAGGTACAGGCAGGCGATGGTGATGAGCATCAAGATGACAGGAATGAATCGAAGGTCATGATCGAGAATATTACCAACAAGTGCGAGAGCCAGCAGAGGCCCGAGGATGGCAATCAGAGTCCATCGGCCATGACGGGACAGGAACTGCCAGTACCATCGAGACTGGATGGCTTTTCCCTGCCGATGCAACAGCCGTTCAAGCCGGTTCTTGCTGAACTGCTCCATGCCATAGATCTTGACAAGCCGATGCAGGCCGAGACTTTCCATGAGGAGGGTTTGTCCCTCGGCTGCTTTCAGGGTATCTCGTCGCTCTGCTTTTCTGGCCCCGGCGGTGATCCACGAACTGATCAACCAGTACAGACCTGCTGCTGCCAGGAGTACCAGCGAGGTCCACGGTATGCCTTGAATGCTGTCGATCAGCACCAGGAATACCAGGAGCCAGATGAGGTTGCAGGGTCCATGCACGGTGCGGATGAACCATCCATACAGCCCTTCTTGAAGCGTATCAAGGGCACGCATGGTCGAGCCGATGATCGGCCCCTTGCTCACCTGACGCATCGTCAGTGAACCCAGCCGGTAAGCATGAGTATGCACACTGCGGCGAAGGCGGGTGATGGCATCAATAGAAGCACCGGCGGCAGTGAGCTTTTGCAGGAATGTGACCACACTGAACAGAACAGCTGAGACGAGAATACCCAGCACTAGTACCAGCAGGTAGACGTAGTTGTTACGAAGGTCCGGGAACGTCTCAGCAAAATGATTGAAAACACTACTGAGGAACTTCGAGGGGGTGCGAATTGCCGGAGAAAGAATGCCGACACCCTGATGACTTTGTACCGTCTTGGCTACCACCTGAGCTTCCGGAGTGTTTCTTTGGCTCTCCACCCAGTGTTGGACAGCTTCGCTGTTGAAGACGATACCACGGGTAACCGCCAGGTCGAGCAGCAAACCTACCAGCCCCAGCATCACGACCAGGAAGAATCCCGAGAACGGAGCCAGGATCAACGACAGGGTAGGCGCTACTGGGCGATACCAGAGATACTGGCGGGCCCGTTTGAAGGCAGAACGCTGCGACATGGTCCAACCTCAACGATCGTCTGCCTTACCGTGGCGGAACGTTCGCTTCATACTCCACACTCAACACATCCATTTTGAGTTTGCCTAATAACCTCGTCACCGGTAACAGGGGAAGGAACGAATCCGTGTCGTTCCAGTGGGCATCCAGCACCTTGACATGACCGCCGGCGATGTGGCCCTGTCCCAATGTGGCGTCGAGCGAATACCACTGCCCATCAATCCAGACTTCGTACCACATGTGAAAGCACATCGCCCGTTCGCTCGGGACATGGATCAAGCCAATAGCGGTGCGGCTGGGGATGCCTGCCACCCGGCACATCGCAGCGGCCAGCACCGCATGCTCGGTGCAGTCGCCATCCAGCGTCTTGGCTGTCTCAGCTGCGGTGGCGAAGGCTTTGCCATAGTCCTTATTCGTCATTTTCCGATGCACATACGTTTCGATCATCAGAGCTTTCTGCCAGGGGTCACGTTCAGTGCCCGTCGCTGCTCTGGCGTGGCGTTGTACCTGTGGATCGTCACTCGTGATGAAATGGCTGCTGCGAAGATACTCGGCAGGCAGCTTGGCGGTTGACTTGGTACCCGATGGTGGTGGCTGTTGCCTGCGGCTGATAATGTCCAGCTCATCCTTGCCGATGAGTTTCACTTCCTGCCGGGCATCCCTGGCGAAGGCGGTGGCGATGTCCTCGAAGTCTTTCAGCTTAACCCGGTACTGCACACTCTTGGTCTGGTTGAAGTGGTTGAAAGCGCGATTGACACGGATGAGTTGCGAGAAGCCAATGTCGGAACCGGGGTTGGCGATCACAGCATTGCCTGTGGGGATGGCCCGTTCCTTACGGGTGCGGTAGAAGACCAGGTCGCCCAGGCCGGGGATGTTCTGTTCCCGCTTGAAGACCTCGCCCTTTTCGTTCACCCAACAGATCATGGCGGGGAGTTGTACTTCACCTATCTTTTGCAGTTTAACGGCAATGCGCCAGAAGGACATGTTGCGCCCGCCCAGCAGGTCAGTCGGTTGCTGCTCGCCCACGGTGACATGATAGTTGAGCACCGTGTTGAAGTCGGAGGAGAAGGTCTTGAAGTCGAACTCCAGACCGGGCTTGAGTTCCCGCTTGCTGTAGAGTTGTTCCATGGCATACAGACCTAGTGCCTCATCGTTCCAGGGTTCGGTCTTGGTGACGACGGGCTGTTTGCCCTGAGTCTTGGTGATCTTGACCACGTTCTTATCGACGATACCGGCCCGGACGAGTTCATCGTCTCGGCCCATCGATTGCCTGATCGTGAACTGCTGAATGTTGCCCGCACGGTTCTCGACCATGCCGAAGCTGAAGTCCATCTTCATCTGCTGGTTGAAACGGGTGAGGGCCAGGTGCAATTCTTCGTTACTCTGGATCAGGTTTTCTCGCATTGGCCGGTAGACTCCATGCGAATAGCCGACGTGGGAACCTTGCAAGTAGATTGCTTCCCAATACTCAGTCAGCGGGGTAATGGCTGCCTGAGGTGGCGGCACCTTTTCCAGCGTGACGATACCCTGTGCCAGACAGGTGTTGGCACCAAGCCAGATCAGCCCCAGCAACAGACAGGTGGTACGAAATCCTTGTTGTCGCATTGCATCGCCTCCCTGGACGCCCGAAACACACACTTCACATGATACCTGAAACCCTGTGGACCATTGTAGCCCGATCTGGGTGGAAACATGGTTCAGTTAGGTCGGCTGCTCCGAGAACGCCACCGGTGACGACTGTAACAGATAATTGTGGAAGACTGTGCCACACTCCACCGGGTACTCCCGTCGGGGTGTGGTTGCGGGCGATTGCACCCACACCCCGTCTGAATACAGACGGAGTGTGGCACAGGTTTCGATAGTAAGATCAAAGAGTAAACTCTCTGCTATATCCGTCACCACGCATCCCCCGATGACACGGGTTAGTCAACTTTTGCGGGTGGGCCGTTGGATTTGACCTTAGTCCGCACGTATACTTGTATGGGCAAATTGCGTCGATGGTTCGTGGCCATCGGCTTTACCGACACTCTCGAACGAGGGGTCAGCCATGCTACCGAAGCGTTTACCAGGAAGGAAGCTGCAGGATGCAGCCCAGGTGAAACCTGGGACATCTCGTGCAACTGCCCGTCGCCTGGCGCTGACGCAGGCTGTTCGCCCGGCCAAGAAGCCGATGTTCCCTCTCAAAGAGGGTTATCGCATCGAGATCTACAAGGACCCCGAACTCGGCATCCGCATGCCGGTGTTGACCGCTGCCCTTTCCGCAGACAAGCTCTTCCCCGTGGTCTTTGACCTCTTCAAGCCGCTGGGCGACGTGGTGGATTTCATTCTTGAATCGAGTCACGAGATCTCCGCCGCTTCCGAAGGAGAAGTAGTCGCCAATACGTGGGAACGTACCGACATCGATCTGCCGGTACTGACCAGTATCCTCTGCGGTTACGAAGACCTGCTGCTCAACGATGGCTGCACCGGCATCGCTGTCCTCAATGCCGATCGTGATTACGAAGTACATTTTGACGAGCACAAGTTACTTTATCTGTATGGCCCCGACCTCAAGAAGTTTGAAACGATCCTCATACAGCATGGCATCCTTCGTGAAGACGACCTGATTGTCGTCACTGAAGAAGAACACATCCACAGTACCAGCGACGAACATTATGAACAGATGCAGGAACTGCGGCAGGAAGTGGGCGTGGAGGATGAGGTGGAGAGCGCTTCTTGGTAGGGCTCCCACTTAGCCCCTTTCCATAGCTACATATATTCTTCCCTCATCAATAAGGGCATATTCCGGTTCCAGCATGGGGCCGTCGCTGGGGTTTTCGGCGATCAGTTTGATGGCGGCACGGTCACGAAGGATTAGCAGGCCATGTTGGAAGTCGGGAATCGTCAGTTGCGTGAAGCCTGCTTTCTCTAAATCGTGGAAGATGTCAGCCAGGGGTAGTGAGGTTTGCTTCTGATCGAGAGTCACCAGCACTTCGACCTGCCAGGGTTCGAGGGCTTCGGTGAGGGCAGCCAGGCCGCCTGCTTCGAGACGACGGAGCGCTGACTCGGTGCGATCTAGCAGCTTGGTGATCGCCTGTCCCTGTTGTTCCAGGAAGTTGAGCGAGCGCAAACGAAAGGCAGCGAACTGGGCATCGATCTCAGCGATCCAGCGCGGCATCGTCTGTTGATGGTTCTTTAATTGAAGCAGTAGTTCTTCCAGTGTCGCCTTCGGATCGAGATGTTCCCGTAGAAACGCTTCACCACGAGGTGTCAGGCGGACGGTCTCGGCTTTGCTGTCGGTACGCAGCAGTTCCAGATAGCCAGACTCCAGCGCCTGAGTTGCAGCTTCGCCGGCGGGGCCGGTCTTGGAAGTGAAGAGGCCGGGGTTCTTGCCCACTTTGTAGAGAGCGATCCCCTCGGGGTGCTGTCCCGCTTCCTTGCAGGCTGTGGCGATCTGTTCGATGTGTCGTTGCATGCCCCCATGATGACGAGGTATGCAATGGCGTCAAGATCGACTGGTGACATCCACTACACTAAGATTCGACATGCCTCACAAATACGACAGTTTTTGTTGAGGTACTCCTCGAGCGTTTGAGTACATATTGGGCAAATCTTCAATCGTCTTTCTTCTTCACCCTCTGAATCATCGAACCACCAGTAGTAGGTCCGAGTAATGGTGCTTAATTTTTCGACTATCTTCCGACCTTGTACGTTTACCTGTCCAACAGAATCTAACAGTCTGGCTTTGGCCCATAATTCGTACTCACCGGAAT
Source organism: Gemmatales bacterium (assembly GCA_035430005.1). Classification (GTDB taxonomy): domain Bacteria; phylum Planctomycetota; class Planctomycetia; order Gemmatales; family HRBIN36; genus JAEUIE01. The sequence continues at coordinate 24,729 of DAOMFV010000021.1, read as the reverse complement.
TGAGCCATAAGCAATAAAGCGAATCGTAGAGCCAGAGCCAATTGGCTATTTCCTCTGCAAACTTGGCATCGAAGCCAAGACGTTCAGGAGGAACCTCGCCATTGCAATTCGCACAGAACAGTGGATTTTTCGAAAGCCCGTCTCGCAATATCACTGCATTGCTCTGCGAACAGTGACAAATCTCATCTTCCGGCGTAGGCAACTCAGGCCGTAACCGCCAGTAAGGATCTTTTTCGTCCCTCTCCATTTGTTTTCTCCTGGCCAGCCAAGACTGTGATGGCAACTTGTCTCCGCTTCATCACGCGGAGCGTGATGACTACCATCACTCCTTCCGCTTTGCCATCGCTAGCGTCATCTTGCCGAAGAACGGCATACTCTGCACCACAGGTTCTCTTGCCCCCGCCGCCAGGATCGCTGAGACAGCACAGGTCCCTGCCATCTTCCCTGGAGCCGTCCAAGGGGTGCGTTTCAAGACGGCATCATCATACAAGAGTAGAGGCACCTTCAACTGTTCGGCATAGTCATCCAGCGCGCAGACGTGCCGTCGTCGGGCAGAAGCTGCTACGGCCATCACACTTTGTAACGAGAACCCGGAACGACGGCACAGGAGTCGGGCTGCTTCTTCGAGTTCATCAAGCTTCAGATCACACCGGCTGGCGATGCCAAGGGTGAGTGTAGGAGGGCGGAGGACAACGAGGCGATCCACCTCAGGCCGGGGGCCGAGCAGGCGATCACTGATGATAACTAAAGGAACGGCAGGATCAGGATTGTGGGGAACATCATCAAGTATCGTCATGTCCTCCGACACCCAGGCCCGCGACCCGGCTTGTTGCACGATGGTCACAGGCTGCCTGTCGATCAGCTTGGCGATGATCTCCAGGGCGAGGGGATCATCGGGCTGCCAGCCACGTTGCTGGGCATGTTGCATCAATGGAATGGGAGTGGGCATGCTGCTAGTGTATTCAATTGCTCATGGGAGGAGGCTTTCGCTCGGCACCGGCGTAGGGGAACTGATGGCGAAGATTGTTAAACGGTTTTTCGAGGAGATACCACGAGAATGAGGCGATCAGGATAGAAGCAGCCATTACTGCGATAAACTGCCCAAACCCATAAGGGAGAAAAGGGTTGGGCACAAACAGGCCGTGCCAGAGGTAGATGCCATAACTGATCATGCCGACATAGGTCATGGGTCGGCTGGCGAGCAAACGCCCCCAGAGATCGGATTTGGATCGAGTGGCCCGGTCGACCAGCAGCATCCCCAGCAGCCCTTCAATCATCGGTTGTAGCGTGAAATAGATGGAATGCGACATCTGATACCGAAGTTCGGAGGCTTGAAGGAAGACCGTCAGCGCCAGGGTGATGCCGATCAGCAGCAGGCTGGTTCGTCCCGTAGGCAGACGAGTTCCTTGTTGATGCAGATACGCTAACAGAGCGCCCAGGCCCAGCAGATCAGCGTTCGCCGGCATTTGATACCAGATGGCAAAATGATGAGTGGAGCCATAGCCAACGACCCGGAAGAGCGGGCCGATCAGGATACCCGCGATCAGTACCGTCAGCAACCTGGGGCGAGGGCAGAAGACCATGATCCAGGGCCAGATCAGATAGAACTGTTCTTCGACGGCCAGCGACCAGAGATGGTTGAGCCGCCCGGCCGGCCAGCGCTCGAATTGCAGGAGCTGTATGTTGGAGGTGAAGGTGACATACCAGGGCCAGGATACCTGCCATTCCGGAAATGCCAGCACTGCGGTGATCAACAGGAAGAAGTAGTAGAGGGGAAAGATGCGGAGAAATCGCCGAAGATAGAACGTCTTCAATAATTGCGTTACGGGCACCTGCTGATGATTGAGCAGAATGCGGGTTATCAGGTATCCCGAAATGACAAAGAACAGGCGAACTCCAGAGGTGCCGAGGGTTTCCAACGTGGTGTCTTCAGAAATCGTATGGGAGAACAGCACTGCGGTGACAGCGATGGCGCGAAGTCCGTCGAGTTGAGGAATGCGGTCGGATATTTTCATTCGTATGCACTCGAACTGAAACACCGCTATTGGGGACAGGTGCTATTCTTTCCGCAAAGCCTACCGTGTATTGGGGGCAAAGACCAGCACAAAGGTGTGATCAAAGATCGAGCACTTACGTTTCATAGTAGTCATGACAGACAAAAGGGATCAGTTCGTTCAACTTGTCAACTTGTGAAGATGTGGAGATGTTGAGTTCCAGTATCTCCACAAGTTGAAATAGATTGAGAGGGCCGCAAGTCGATGTTCTGAAGCCTCACGACTTCAGCTATTTGATTGTTCATTCAACTTGTGAAGATGTTGAGTTCCAAGAACTCCACAAGTTGAATGGACGGGATGGGCGTTGAGTCGATGCTCCCCCTCACCCCCAGCCCCTCTCCCTCCAGGGGAGAGGGGAGAATGAGGTGGCTACTTATTGGGACAGACCATCACGCCGTTAATCATGGTGCAGCCGGTCGACGAACTTGTGGTAGTTGTTCCACACTGGCAGGGTTGTCTGGTGTTGCATCCACAGGAACATTGGGAGGAGCAGGTACAGCTCTTGGTCGCACTAGAGTTTATCTTCATCGTCAGCCGATGCTTGGCCATCACCACCGCCCAGGCGGCAGAGCCTTGTTGGCGGGGTTCGGTGGCATGGGTGATGGAACAGATCAGGATCATTACCAGTAGTGCAAGCCAGAGCGGCTTTGCAGGGGGCAGAGGAGTACCTCTGACCACTGCCAGGGTCTTCATCATTCTCATAGCTGATTCTCCTGGTTGCGGAAATGGTTGAAGAGGAGTTGGAACAAGAGGGGCAGCAGCACTTGCAGGGCGATGAGCAGCAGCGGATTGCCGACGATCATCTCTTGATCCTTACGGCTGAACTGTTTCAGTCGGCGGATCAGCCGGGGATGGGCTTGGAGGATCTCGCTCGACTCGGCGGAGAGATGGGGGAAGCTGGCCAGGTATTGGCTTACCTCCTGATTGCTGACGGGCAGTTCCCCGGCGAGGATGAAGTCTCCTTCGCTGCCGACGACGAGGGTGCCATCCTGAGCAGTGATCGAATCGATCATTCTTTGGAACAGCCCTTCGAGGTTATCGAACAGAAACTTGTCGATGTTGCCGGGCGTGATGATGGCTGGTTCGAGCAGCTTCACGCCGTCGACCAGCCACTGGCGGAACTTGACTTTGTCGAGCTGGCTGGCATCGAACTTGACGAGCGAATCGAGATTCAGTGACATGATGTCCTCCTAATAGAAGAAGTGTGATTTGTGGCAGGGGTCAGCTTGTACTCAAGCTGCCCCCTGCGGCGTTTGCAGTTGTTGAGAGTTTCAACAAGGGGCAACGGAGTACCGTTGCTTTCGATGATTTCCCCCTCACCCCCAGCCCCTCTCCCCGGTGGGGAGAGGGGAGCCGGATCAGATCAAGAACAGAGGGCGGCGTTGGGTGAAACCGAGGGGGCCGGTCATGGCGTAGGTCTCTTGGCCATCACGGCAGATGCGGTCCACCACGTCGAGGGGGACGAGGAACTGATTGCCGTTGAGAGCGATGGGGCCATTCTTACCTTCAATAGTGATGGGCTGGCCGAGGTAGCCTGAACCATCGGGCTGACCTTCCCACGAGTTGTCGTAGCGCACCACCTGCAATCCCGAGGACAACGTGAACCGCCCGGACCACCCGGCACAATGAGCCCAGGCGCCGCTGGCGGAACACGTGCCATCGCGATGCCGCTGCATGGCAAAGCCTTGATTGGAACAGTGGACGACGGGATGGAGTTGCCCGATGAGCCGCCAGACATCTTCGCCGCGCTCACAGAGAGCCATCTGCTTAAGGGGATGCAGCCGGGCTTCGCCTTCGATGCTGTCGTCTACACCGGCATGGCCCCAGCGGTCGCAGCGCTGCTCGCTGTATTGGGTGAGGTCGATGCTGCCGTAGGGTTTCTTGAGCAGCACGCCCCATTCGAGCAGCCATTCCGCTGCCCAGGAACCGACGGAACCATCATCGCCACGGTAGAGGCTGGAACCATGCTTGAGTTTGCCAATCTCGTAACGGGAGCCGCCGTAGATCGGTTCGACAGCGACATCCGCGCCGGGCCAATCGATCTCCCGTGCGTAGGCCATCATGGCGAGGGCGAGCGTGGCGATCTTGGTGTTGCCGAACCCGACGCAGAAGCCACGAGGATTCTGGTTCAGGCTGTTCCACTTCCTGCCGGTGGCCTTCTCGTAGAGCAGGCAGAGATCGACATCAGCGTTGTCATCAGCCAGGAAGAACAGAGGTGCGGCCTGGCGAACAGTCGGGTTCGGTTGGGCGGCGAAGAAGGCTTCGGTATGGGCCGGGTCTTCCCAGCGACCGAAGGTGGGGGTGAAGTTCGTCATTGGGAAATGGACTCCAGGGAGTGAGCGATGTTGTTGAGGATGGTCTTGGCCAACTTCCTGCTCTCAGCAGTCAGTGGCTGGGATGCCCCGTTCTCAGAGATGTTCAATCGGGTCAGCAGTTCCTGGCGGATGCGTTGCCTGACGGTAGGAAGAGCCTGATCCGGTTCGGGGATACCGGCGGCCTGGCGAGCGGTGTTGAGGAGTTGATCCAACTCACCGGCGCTCTTGATGCTTTCCAGCGAATCACGACTGGCGGCGTCGTAGATCCCTGCAAGGGCGAGTACCCATTTGTGGTCAGCCTTGTTGGCCTGTTGATCGACCTTCAAAGCGGCCCGTAAGGCCTGGGTGAGATCGTCCTCTACGGGAGTAGGCGGGGTAGGAGGGACGCTGCCGCCGATGGTGACTTCGAGCTTATCGACAATAGCTGGGGCTGAAGTCGCTGTTGCTCCATTACGGATGATGTGAATCGTTGAAGCACCCGCCTTGATGCCGACGAGAATGACCCAAGGAAACGGCTTGGCGGGGAACTGATGCAGCTTCGGAGTTGTCTCACCCCGGCGCTTGAGCCAAAGGCCCAGCGGCTGATTGGCAGCCACCTCGATGCGTTGGACATTCACCTCGTTGGAAACGATCCAGAGCAGCGGCCCGGTCACACCTTTCGCTGGTTCGATCACCTCAAACTCGCCGACTTGCAGAGTGAGCGTCTTGGGAGTCGCCTTCTCCAGCGTCGCCCGGGCTTGTTCGACCTCGGACTGCTGCACCGCATCGCCGACCGTGATCTGGGCATGGGCCAGCGTCGGCATTACCAGCAATAACCACATCGCAAACCATCTCATAGGTGGGTCTCCTTATTCGTGTCGCCTTGGGCTGGGTTGAGCAGTTCCTCTTTCACGCCGATCCAGCCTCGTTTCCTGGCGGCAGCCTTTAACCGCCCGGCGAGGATGCCGACGATCTCCCAGGCCAGCCAGGCACCGACGGCGAAGGCAGTGGCCACGGAGACGGCAAAGTATTTCACCACATGATGCAGCCCGCTGATCTGCTTCAAAGCGACAGCGACATAGCCGCCGAGGATGGCTCCTCCGCCGACCCAGAAGAAGTTGATGTGATCCCGCAGGACGGTGGGTTGATCTGCTGTGACGAAACCTGATATCGCTACCAGGCTGGCATGTGCTTCCAACTGCGTCGTCACGCCGGCCCCGACGAGTGTGAGTAAGACGATCACAATGGTCTGCATCATCTGCTGCTGCATGAACATGTTGGCTCCTCGGTACGGGTGAGAGGAGAAGACTGTGCCACACTTCGTCGGTACTCCGACGAGGTGTGGTTTCTTGAACTTGCTGCCTCTACCCCTGCCGGGATGCCGTAAGCACTGTCGCCTGGATGGATGGCGTCAACGGAAAAAGTCCCGAGCGGATCGGGACTTGCGTGAGACACGGTGAGATGAACTGTCGCGTGGGGTGCTTCGTTGAAGAAAGCTCGGCAGGAGCCTCGCCCTCCCCGAAACCCTCACCCCCAGCCCCTCTCCCGAATACAGGAGAGGGGAGATTATTCCATCAAGATCGGATACCTTCGCCGACTGCCATGCAGCGCCTGCCGGGCCATCATGTAGCGGGGCATGCGGTAGAGGCTGGAGCGACTGCATCCAGCCAACTCGGCAATCCGCTCATCGGGCCAGTCGGGATGATCCGCGAGGGCAGCCAGGGCCATCGCTTCCTTGCTGATGCGTTCCCGGGGGCGTTCGTTCTTTCTCGTGGGGAAGATCACCAGAGCCGGCTTGTTCTTTTCGTCGTCCGGTTCTTCGAGCCAGAACATGCCCGCGCCATCGGTGCAAAGGATACCCTCGATTCGAATGGGATGATCAGCGAAGGCATCGGCTTCCAGCGGAACGACTTTGCTGCCGAGCTGATACTGCTCGACGAGATGGCCGATACACGCAGCCTCCTCGGCACGGAAGGTATAGTCGCGGCCCCAGGCGCGCAATTGTCTGCCACACAGGCTGAGCCGCAGGGGTTGCAACCGCTGCAGGACACGATGAAGATCATTGAGCAGAAACGGATAGTAATGGGAACAGAGCTTGGCGAGTTCCCTGGCCAGTTGATACGCCCTGGCTTTGTCGAGCGTGCTGGACGACCAGCGTTTGATGGCTGACATGATACACCTCACACATGACGGTGTGGCCGGCCCGAAAGATCCATTCAGTATGAACCCAGCCACGGGAAAAAGAGCTACTTCATGTGAAGAAGAGGATAGCAGACAGGTGAATACTTGTATAGTGTACAAATAGTAATTTATCCAAATGCCGCGGTTCTCGTGTTCGTTTCTTCCATGCCGCTGAAGCCGATCCGCCTCGGCAACGAAGAAACCCCAAGAGCACAGGCTCATGGGGTTGGTGGTTGTCAGCGATGGGCTTCACGATTACTTCTTGACACACTCTTCAGGCAGAGGGGGAAGTTCCAACTGACCTTCCTCTTCGCCCGCATCGGTATCGGTGTCGGTCGTCGTATCGGTCGTGGTGGTGTCGGTGTCTTCATCCGTGGTGACTTCGGTGTCGTCAGTGATCGTGGTATCGTCGGTTGTGTCAGTGCCCCCAGTCAGCGAGCAGGTATAGTTGTCGTAGGGGCAATGGCATGTCGGGTAGTAGCAGTTGTCAGGCTTGCACCAGTAGTACCAGGATGAGCAGCCAGCATCGTAAAACATCCAGCAGCCACACTTGGCGTTCCAGCTTCGTGCATACCAGTGGCAGTGGTCGAAGCCATCGTACCGGCAGCCAAAGTCACACTTGATGCCACATTCCTGCCAGTAGGTTTTGCTGTAGCTCTTGGAGATCACGGTGGTGGAGTCACCGGTGGCGGGAGGACGACGCCAGCCTGGCAGGTTGTTGACATAGGTGTTGCTATTGTTGATGTTGATATTCGTGTTGTTGTTCTTGTTGACGCGATTCAAGTCGCTGGGGGAGACGACGTTGATGTACTTGGTCGGGGTCGAACCGACTGACTTGCTCGCGCTGGTTCCGGTGTTGATGCTGCTACCTGGCAGTTTCTTGATGGTATCAACGAGTGGCGTCTTCTGAACGTCGGTGTGTGGCTTCTTCAGGTTCTCGGCCTGCTGACGCTTGAGTTCTTCAGCCTTCTTGCGTTTCAGTTCCTCGGCCTGTTGACGTTTGAGTTCGTCAGCCTTCTTGCGTTTCAGTTCCTCAGCCTGTTGACGCTTCAGCTCTTCGGCCTTCCTACGTTTCAGTTCCTCGGCCTGTTGACGTTTGAGTTCGTCAGCCTTCTTGCGTTTCAGTTCCTCAGCCTGTTGACGCTTCAGCTCTTCGGCCTTCCTACGTTTCAGTTCCTCGGCCTGTTGACGTTTGAGTTCGTCAGCCTTCTTGCGTTTCAGTTCCTCAGCCTGTTGACGCTTCAGCTCTTCGGCCTTCCTACGTTTCAGTTCCTCGGCCTGTTGACGCTTTTGAGCCTCGATCTGCTGGCGTCGCTGGGCTTCCGCTTGGGCACGTCGCTGTGCTTCGGCCTGGGCACGTCGTTGAGCCTCGGCTTGAGCACGCTTCTGTGCTTCGGCTTGCTGGCGTCGCTGGGCTTCAACCTGGGCTCGCTTCTGAGCTTCGGCCTGCTTTGAAGAAGAATTGTTGTTACGGTCGTCTTTGCCCATGATCCCGGCGGTGAGGCCCAGGGTGAGCAACAAGGCGGCGATTTGGCGAACAGGGCGTTGAGAGAAACTGAACATGACTGGCTCCTAGTTGTTTCCCAGATGTACTGGGTTGGTTTCGGGTAGTGACTTCGATCACACCCCTGAATTGCCGGCAGGAGCAGCAACCGGACAGACTTTTGTTAAAAAGGTGAATAATGGAAAAACCGATGGATTCGAGGCTAATCATCCAGAGTCTGCAAGGTGTCATCGGCGAAGCAAAGCAAGCCGTCGGCGTTTCCCGGCGGCTTGAAAGGTGTCTACTGATTTCGCTTGAGCTTACAGCAATTCCTCAATGCTGTACACCAGACGATCGATGATGGCTTCGTCAGTCTTGGGATTAAAGAAGACCGCCTTCCACGCCGGCAGAGCGATCCCATGCGGGTAGTAGCCTACGCTGGTGGTGAAGCTGAGGCGGGCATCGCGGGAGGGATCGAGCACCTTTTCCCGCTTATCGTACATGCGGCGAATCTCAGCGAAGTAGCGTTCCACCTTCTCGGCTGGTAGTTGGCCTTCTTCGAGCCGTTCGAAAATTTCCCGGGCATTTCGCCCCTTGGGCAGTACCCACCAGCAAACATTCGGCCCGATCGTGCCCGGGTTCAGCACCACGCAGTGTTCCAGCTTGCTGAGTTTCTCTTTCAAGTATTGGGCCAGTTCAAGCGCTCTCACGACAAGCAGTTGCCAGCCTTCCAGCCCCATGCCGTTGAGGGACGCCATCACGGTGTAGGGCCCCAGGGCCGGGCGGGAACATTCCAGCGTGAACAGGGCCGGGTCGCGACGGGCATCAGCATCGGGGAAGTAGGGCGTGTCTGATACCTTACGGGAGAGATATTTCAAATCGCTTCGATGGTTGACAATGAATGCACTGCTAGGGTAATGGCCCCACCCCATCTTGTGAAAGTCGACCGAGATGGAGTCTGCTGCCCGCATCCCCTGGTTCAGCTTCTTCACGGCGCAGATGAGGGGTAGCATCGTCTCTGAGAACTTATGCGGGTTCTTGTCGGTGTCATAGTCGCTGAGAAAACTGGTGACCCAGCCAACCGCTGCATCGACATGGAGTTGTGGCACGGGGTGGCCATACTTTGCAGCATGATTATTGATGATGGACCGGATGGTAGTCACATCATCGACGCCGAACCCATCGGTGGTGCCGAACGTGGCGACGACATAGGCCACCTTGATTTTCTGCTGATAGAGTTCGTCCAGCTTGTCTGCCAGGGCATCAAGTCGCATGGCCAGGTTGCGATCCGTGGGGATGGCATGCAGATGCTGCGTCCCTAAACCGAGCCAGCCGGCGATGGTCTGGTTGCAATAGTGGGAGGCCTGCGAAACGATGCCTGCCACCGTTTCGCCCTGCAAGCCACGATGCATGGCACCGGGCAGCACTTTCTCGATGCCGATGCGGGCACCATACATGTTTGAAATGGTGCCTCCCATGGTGAAGACACCCCATGGGTCATTAGTGTGGTAAAAGAGCAGGTTGGCCAAGGCGGTGATGGCCTTGACTTCCAGTTCGTTCGAACGCTGGCTGTAGGTATCGGTGCAGAGGTTGGGGTTCTTGAGCAGGCAGGCGAGCGCTCCGATCAGGGAGGCATTGTTGGCCGGGCCTCGAACATTTTCCAAATGCAGCGGCGACGACCAGCCATCGGTGCCCCAGAAGAAGGGGAACACCGCGTCACGCGCATCCTTGAGGTTGCCGGGCAGCAGATGAATCTCAGGGTTGGCCTGGGCGGTGTCGTAATTCTGGGACATTAAGTGCCCGGGTGGCAGCGTCTCTTCCGCGGCGCTGGCCCGCAGCAGCTCCTGAAAGATTTCCGTGATACGCTGCGTGTCACAGGTGAAGAAGTTCTTGACAATGTGGTCGTACTTGGCGCGATCCATGACGGCCTTCATGGGGAAGAGGTTTGAAGACTATCTTATCGACAATGGACTTAGAATCGCTGATGTATCGATTTCCACAGCTTGGGCATGACGCCAATGACAAACCCGGCACCGAGGCCGGCGACGTGGGCAGTGTTGGCGATGGAACCGATCATTCCGGTCATGCAGATGACCAGCCAGATGAGCATGGAGGCGATCGTGTCTTGAGGGAGTCGCAAACCTGGTTCGGGGGCATAGATCGTCTTGGCAACCAGGTAGCCAAACATGGCGAAGGCGACGCCGGACATCCCGCCGAACAGGCTGGAACCGATCATGATCTCCTTGTGGGAATGGAGATCGAACAGCGTGGGCAGGAAGAACTGCATCACGTTCGACACCACACCGGTGATGACGACGAAGAGAGCCAGCCAGATGGGTCCTCGTCGGGATTCAATCAACCCACCCAGGGAATAGGTGGCATACATATTGAACAGGAGATGCAGCCAGGAGAAGTGTACGAAGATGGGTGTAATCAGCCGCCAGAGTTCACCCCGTTTGAGACCTGCTAATTGTTGTTCACGCCGTTGCTCCTGCATCTGCCTGATCGCGGCAGGATCAATTCCGGGATTATCGGGAATCGAGAAGCCGCCCATATCGGTGAACGTCAGCGCCAGCAGATGGGGGCTGTTTTTGCCAAAATCTATCCAGAATGTGGTGATGAAACTGACGATGATCAGAAATAAGGTCACCGGCACTCGTAACGGATGCGGCCTGCCCCACAGGTGATTGCCACCCTTATAGAGCTTGGCATAGTTCCGCTCAGCCCGCTCCTTCAGCTTGCGCAGTTCCTCCGCTGGCTTCTGGGCGGCGACGTACTTGCTGTCGTGGGGCTGGGCGCGGAACTCATTCCAGATGGCTACGGCCCGTTCCATGTCGTCTTCGTTGTGAATCCAGACGACGGGCTTGCCGTTCTCAGGCCGTACTTCGGCGACGATCTTTTGCGTGAGCAGGTAATCGACCAATACTTTGGCATCGTGTGCATCGGTGAGCGTCGCCATTTCACGCATCGGTCGTCCCTTCATCGGTGAAGAGTTAGGGTACCGGATTCCGGCGTGAGCACAAGCGGTGAAGGTGGTTGTTATGGTTTTGCAGAAGAAGTGGCAGGCAACTTCGTCTTCTCCGCCTGCCACTTCTTCACTTCGTCGGGCTTGTTGGTTTCGGTGTAGAGCTGGATAAGGCGTTCGAGGGCTTCGGGGAGGCGAGTGCTGGCTTGTGGTGGGATTGTCTTCTCTCGTTGCTTCATGCCTTCGTAGCCTTTCAGCAGCAGTGGCTCGGCCTCGGCATACTTTTTCTGACTCAGCAGTGTTCCGCCAAGCATTGAGTGAGTATTAAAGGTCGTCCAGGCATCAGACTGTTTCTTTTCACGGATAGCAAGGCATTCGTACAGGATGGGCTCTGCTTCAGTCCACTTCTTTTGCTGCATCAGATTTAGACCTATGGCAGCCGCCTCACTAGCATAGGAAGTAGACGTAGTGCCAAAGCGCTGCTTAATAACATTCAACCACTTCCTACGCCAAAGTTCGGCATTTTTCCAATGTTCAGCTTGCTCGTAAACTTCAATCAGACGAGAAATGATCTGCTGAGCATAGTTGTGTGAGAATCCGTGGGTTTCGATGCTACTAGCTGCCAGCTCAAGCACTGCAATGGCTTGAGGAAGCTTATTTGCAGCGATGTACACATTAGCTAGGTTGTTAGATGTCATATGAACATATGTGTGATCGCTTCCCAGTTTCTTGATCTGAGCTTCCAGCAGGTTCTCAAGAAATGCGATGGCCTGTGGTAACTTGTGTGCTGCAACATATGCCTGTGTTAAATAAGTCGCCGTCAGAACGGTATTGCTATGATCTGCACCCAGTTGTTTAAGAGAAGCATCGCTGGCTCTTTCGAGCAAGCTGATTGCCTCGGCTAGCTTACCCGCTTCCCGATACGTATTGGCAAGACAGGAGAGTGTTACCAGGGTGTTCTGATGATTAGCACCATACTGCTTGACATCGAGTTCCAGAAGTTGCTCAAATAGACGAATCGCCTGCTGGTTGTTGCCAGAGGCAGAATAGGCCACAGCCAGACTGTGCATCGCAGTTTGGGTTTCATGATGGTCCATCCCCAAGATTTGTTTGCGGAGTTCCGATGCTCGTTCCAGAAAGGGTACACCATGGATGGCGTCCCCTGCTGCTCTGAAGTTAACTCCGACAATCCAGCATAACTCAGCTTCGGTGCGTGGATCGAGATCTTTCCGATTCCGCAGCTTCTCAGCCGCCCTCTCCAGCAACTGCTTGAGGGTGGTATCTTTGTTCAAAGTGGCATTTGAATTCTCAGCAAAACGTCGCTGTCCCTCAACTGTCGTTAACGCCAGAAAATCATCCCTGACAAAAGAGGCAATTGCCTCTGCATACTTTCGCTCACGTTTCTCGACGTCTTGTGCTTCGACAGCAAGCCGTTCCTGTCGCTTGGCTTCAAAGAAGCCGTAAGTTGTACCGATTAAGCCGATGATTAGAGCAAGGAAAACCACTCCGACTGTAGCCACCTTCTCCCGATTCCGTTGCACGAACTTATTAAGCCGATACCCCACACTGGGTGGGCGTGCTTCAACCACTTCATCGGCCAGGTAACGCTGGATGTCGCGGGCTAATCCATTAGCAGTCTCATAACGGCAAGTGCGGTCTTTCTCCAACGCTTTGAGGACGACCCAGTCGAGTTCACCTTTCAACTCAGACGAAAGATGCTTCGGATCGGTCTTACGCAGAGTTGCTAAGGTAACTAGTGATGCTTTCGATTCGCTTAAGCGGGTACTTGGCTTCTGAGGCTCTTCTTCCTTGATGATGCGAAGCACTTCGAAGATGGCTGCTGACTTCATTCTCTCGCGGGTGATGGGCGTGCTGCCGGTGAGAAGTTCATACAGCACCACGCCCAGGGCGTAGATGTCGGCACGGGTATCAATATCCATAGCCGAGAGTTCTGCCTGTTCCGGAGCCATGTATTCGAGAGTGCCAATGACCTGACCGATCTCCGTGTACATGGTCTTGTCGGCCAGCCTGGTGTGCAGCGCCTTGGCAACGCCGAAGTCGATCACTTTCGGCACCGGTTTGCCATCTTGCATGGCGATGAGGATATTGCTCGGTTTGATGTCCCGATGGATGATGCCCTTCTGATGAGCGTGCTGGACGGCGGAGCAGACCTGGACAAAGAGTTCGAGCCGGGCTTCGATGGAAGCGTGGACTTCATCGCAGTACGTGGTGATGGGCACGCCCTTGACCAGTTCCATAACGAAGTAGGGCCTGCCGTTGCTGGTCGTGCCGACATCGAGCACTTTGGCAATGTTGGTGTGATCCATCATGGCCAGCGCCTGGCGTTCAGCCTCGAAGCGACGGATGACCTGAGCCGAATCCATTCCCGTTTTGACGAGCTTGAGAGCCACCCGGCGTTTGATGGGATGTTCCTGCTCGGCGACCCAGACGATGCCCATGCCGCCTTCGCCGAGCTTTTGCAGCAGTTTGTAGGGGCCGATGAGACTGCCGACATTGTCGCCATGCAGAGGTAGTGGAACGGGACGTGGCGGGATGGTCTCCATCTCCTGGATGGCCGGTTGAGAGAGAAAGCTGTTTGCCTGCTGATCGGCAGTCAGCAGTGCTTCAATGCGCTGCCGTAGTGCCTGATCACTGCCACAGAGGGAATGGAGCAGAGCCGTCCTCTCCGGTTGAGGCTTTTCCTGGACAGCTTCAAAGATTTCACGCTCGGTCATGGTCGATTCCTCAGACAACTACTCTACCTGCGTGAACGGGGACCAAAGAGTGCCAATTATTGATCAGAATTGTTTTGAATAGTACGCAGGGCATCATACAGCCAGGCTTTGGCATAACCCCAGAGGCGATGGGTGCTTCGCAGCGAAAGGCCGAGCGTTTCACTCGCTTCTTCAACGGTGAAGCCGGCGAAATAGCGAAGCTTGACCAGTTCAGCGGCCTGCACGTCGACCTCTGACAGGCGTTCCAGGGCAGCGTCAATGTCGAGCATCTGATCCATCGGGGAATCATGGATGGCAGGAATCGCTTCGAGATCAACCCGTTGTTGCCCACCACCACGCTTACGGGTCAATCGAGCCCTGGCTCGATCCACGAGGATTCGCCGCATCGCCTCCGCTGCCGCTGCAAAGAAGTAGCGACGATTGGCAAACGCCTGATCTCCCGCCGGGCCGACCAGCCGCAGGTAGGCTTCATGCACGAGGGCCGTGGGATTCAACGTGTTCCCCGCTGCTTCATGGGCCATGTGCCCTCCCGCCAGTTTACGCAGCTCATCATAGACCAGAGGCAACAATTGTCCCGCCGCCTGGGGATCACCGGCATTGATGGCGTTCAAGATGTGCGTGCAATCGGGGAGCATGTTAGCGATGATAACAGGAATTGATACTACTGTGCAGTATTCAATTTTACTCCCACCTTCGGACAAAACTCCTTCAACGTACATTCCCCACACCTCGGCTTCCGCGCATCGCACACTTGTCTGCCATGGAAGATCAGGCGATGGCCGAGCTTCGTCCATTCTTCGGGTGGGAAGAGTTTCATCAGGTCGTGTTCGACTTTCACCGCATCGGTGTTCTTGGTCAGACCCAGTCGTCGGCTGAGGCGGCCGATGTGGGTATCGACGACCATGCCGGGGATGTTGAAGGCATCGCCAAGGACGACATTGGCCGTCTTGCGTCCGACGCCGGGGAGTTGGGTGAGGGCTTCGAGGGTGGCGGGCACCTTGCCGTGATGTTCTTTCATCAGGGTCTGGGCACAGGCGATGATGTTCTTCGCCTTGTTGTGATAGAAGCCGGTGGGTTTGATGATGGCTTTCAGTTCGACGAGGTCAGCGTTGGCCATCGCTGCTGCATCGGGGTAACGCCGGAAGAGGCCGGGGGTGACCTTGTTCACCGTCTTATCAGTACATTGGGCCGAGAGGATGGTGGCGATCAGCAGTTGAAAGGGGTTTGCGTGGACGAGGGCACAGTAGGCATCGGGGTAGAGATCAGCCAGGGCGAGGGAGATACGCCGGGCGGATTGCAAGCGGGCTGGAGTGGCAGATCGTGGCATCGGTTCATTCTATCAAGGTGAGTCATATCATAACCCAACGCAGGCCCCGCTACTCGGAGCGGTTGATACCTGCCACAAGGGAGTCCCATGTCGCGGATGAAGTCGATTCTTACTCTGCTCATCGTGCTTGGCCTGGCCGGCGGCGGGTTTGCTGCCTGGTGGTTCTGGAACGGGAAGAAGGATGAAATCCGACTGGCCGGCGTGGTCGAGACGCAGGAAGTGCGGCTCGGCTCCAAGATCGGCGGACGGGTGGAGAAGCTGCTCGTCGCTGAGGGAGATACCATCAAGAAGGATCAGGTGCTGGTCGTGCTGGCTATCCCTGAACTGCTGGCCCAGCGGGAACAGACCAAGGCCAAGGTCGCCGTCGCCAAGGCTGCTCGGGACCGTGCCAACAATGGGTATCTGCCCGAAGAGAAGGCTGCGGCCCAGGGTGCGTTCGATGCCTCCAAGGCCCGCTACGAACGACTCGTTGCCGGCTGGCGTCTTCAGGAGCAAAAGCAGGTACGTGCGGAACTGGATGTCGCTGAAGCTGATCTGCTCCAGGCGAATGCGGAGTTCGACCGGGTCAAGAAGCTCTTGTACTCCAACCCAGGGGCTACTTCACAGAAGGAACTCGACGACGCCAAGCGTGCCCGGGACCGTGCCCAGGCTCAGGTAAACTCTGCCATGGCCAAGGTCGAGATGGTGACCAAGGAAGGATCACGCAAGGAAGACATTGCCGAAGCAGCGGGCGACATGCTGCGTACCAAGGCTCAACTCGATCTGATCAACCGTGGCATCCGTGAAGAGGACAAAGCTTCCGCAGAGGCCGAGTATCTGGCTCAGCAGGCGAAGTTAACCGAACTGGAAGCTAACATCGCCGAGGCGGAGATCAAGTCGCCCGGGAACGCTCGAGTTGAAGTGATCTCGATTCGGCCTGGCGATCTGGTGCTGCCCAACATCCCGGTCATCCGCATCCTCAAGACCGATGACTGCTGGGTGAAGGTCTTCGTCCCCGAAACGAAACTGGGCCGGGTCACCAAAGGACAGATGGCCAGCGTGACCATCGACAGCTTCCCGGGCCGCAAGTTTCAGGGCAAGGTGACACAGGTGGCGTCGATCAGCGAGTTTCTGCCCCGCAACGTGCAGAGCCTGGATGAACGCCGAAACCAGATGTTCGGCATCAAGATCACCATGACGCAGCCCGAGGCGATAGACATCTTCAAGCCAGGTATGGCGGCGGAAGTGGTGTTGGAATAGCGTGGCTATTCTCGTTCCAAGGCTCCGCCTTGGAACGCATTGCATTTGAGGCTCCGCCTCGATGGATCAGCAGAACAGAATCGCCCCAATAACAAAGAAAGCCCGGCAGAGCCGGGCTTGCAGTGCGTTCCCGGTTGGAGACCGGGGACGAAAATGCAGAGTACTTACGCAGCCTTCCGGAGGCCTCGTTGTTTCACGAGGAAACCCACGCAACTGTCGACCACTCTTCGCTGTTGTTCCAGCGTCAGTTCGGGGAACATCGGCATGGCGAGGACTTCCTTGCAGGCCCGTTCGGTGACGGGGAAGTCGCCGGCGCGATGGCCGAGGTAAGCGAAGACCTTCTGCAGGTGCAGCGGCAGCGGATAGTAGATTTCGCTGCCCACGCTGTCATCAGCCAGGTGCTTGCGAAGCACATCGCGCTGACCGTCGGCGATGCGCACCACGTACTGGTTGAAGCAGTGCTTGCCATAACCACGCACCGTGGGACGTGTCAGGAAATCGGTGAGGTGATGCTCGTTCAGCATCGAATCATATCGGCTGGCGATGGCAGCACGGGCATTGTTCCAGCGATCGACGTAGGGCAACTTCACTCGCAGCATGGCGGCCTGGATGGCGTCGAGCCGGCTGTTCCAGCCCATTTCTTCATGGAAGTAGCGCTGATACATGCCATGATTACGCAGGCAGTGCAGCTTCTTGGCCCATTCACGGTCATTGGTGACGATCATGCCGCCATCGCCGTAAGTGCCAAGGTTCTTGGTCGGGTAGAAGCTGAAGCAGGCCATTGCTCCGAGGGTGCCACAGCGTTTGCCCTGGTATTCGGAGCCGGTCGACTGGGCGGCGTCCTCGATCACCGGAATATTGTGCCGTTCGGCGAGGGTCCAGATCGGTTCCATGTCGGCACATTGGCCATACAGATGCACGGGCATGATCGCCTTGGTACGGCTGGTGATCTTGCCTTCGATCAGCTTCGGATCGATGTTGAAAGTGTCGGGTTCGATATCGACGAACACCGGCGTCGCGCCCAAACGGGCCACGCAACTGGCGGTCGCAAAGAAGGTGAAAGGCGTGGTGATAACTTCATCGCCGGGTCCAACTTCGAGGCATTTCAGTGCCAGCGAAATGGCATCGGTGCCGGAGGCGCAGGCAACCGCTGAAGCGGCTCCGCAATAGGCGGCGAACTCGGTTTCGAGTCCTTCCACTTCCTTGCCGCCGATGGCACAACCGGAGTCGAGCACACGCCGGCACGCTTCTTCCAGGTGAACCTTCAAGCCCTTATACTGGGTCTTGGCGTCAAACAACGGCACCGGCTGCACCGGTGAAGGAAACTTCAACGTAGACATGCGCGGACTCCCTTCCGAGCGGCGATCATCGGGACGATCCATGTCCCGAAACGGTCGCACGATACGGTGAAGCGGAGTTTCTGTCAATGTGGCTTCGAGGAGTTTGCGATGAGCCCCGATCCACTCGTTCCACGACCTGTTTTCCTCGCCATTTTCGCTTCACCCAGCGGACGGATTGTTCTAGGGGGCGCATCACGGGACCGAACACGGGACGAATCAGGTATTGACTTAGAGGCTTGGAAGCATCCCGACAAAATCCCTCGAACCCTCGGTAATGTCGTTCACTCAGAGCCTCTTCAATGGCAGCGGCCAGCCTGGGATCGAGACCGGTCTGCTGGAGTTGGGCCAGCGTGGATTCATAGTAGGCTCGATAGGCTGCTTGGCGCATGTCCAACAGTTTCAACTTGCGCAACGTCAGTGGACGATTGAAAGTGGGGCACCTTTGCAGCGCACCTGCTGCCCGCAAATCCATCATGGTGCGAAGGCACTTTTCGCATCTTCCACAGTTGTACGCTTCACCCTGCTTCTTGATGGTGTGCCAGCATACTCGCAACACGCTGAGGGCCGCATCGCTTTGAGCAACCTTGGCGACTTTTTCTACCCGGTAGGCCTCGCAGCCATCATGCACCAGATCTATCTGCTCAGAACTCCATCGGTGATCCAGATCGGGATGTGAGCCGAGCGGCTTCTGATCGGCAAAGGCATGAGTCGAAGGGACATAGATCGTGGAAAGTTGAGGAGACAACAAGAGCGCCACGCTGCCCAACATCGATCCGTGATACTGCAAGCGAAAATCGGTGTACCGATCAGCAAACTCACGGACATTCGTGGCCACCTCAATCAGAGGTAAGTCCAATTGCCCGGCAGCGTGATGTGCCATGCGTGTCACCGTTTGCCGTGTCATTGCATGAGAGACAGGAAAATCGAACCCATGAATTAACACACCATGCGTGATCGACGGGCGATGTTTCAGCATAGTGTAGAAAGCGTCGACACCACAAGAGAAGAAGCTGGCCGCACCAGTCGCTCGTTCGACGCTGGGGGTTTTAGCTTCTGCGAGGATAGGCACCTGCTGCAGTTCGGGGTACCAGCCATGCATGATGCTCTGGATATAAGTGATGCCTTCGAGCAATCGAGCTGAGACGGGGGCAGGGCACTTCACCGCATAGCCGAGTTTCATCGCCGGCACCACACAGGCAGCAAGGAAGGTGTCCACGCCATCGGCAATAGGTCCCTGGCTGACTTCGTACCAGATGCTATACCGCTGTTGATCCACTTCGTAGCTGGATGAGACTTTCCAGCCCTTGTTGGTTTGTTCACAACGAGGAAGTGAGAAGCAGATAGTTTGCATAATTGACAGTATCGACAAGCTTGATGCACGAATTTATTACAACTACCTGAATCCGATGCCTTCCAGTAAAGTTGTTCAGGGTGGGAAAGAGCAATCGAGTCTACAATTCCCTGCTTCCATAAAAACGGCTCAAGCTTCGCACTCTTTCCACTTGATAGGCCATCACCATGCCCTGAACGGCGAGCATGACCATGACCAGCAGGGGATGATGCGGGTTTTCGCGCAAATAGTCCCAGCCATGCCAGTAGGGGAGCAGGGTGAGGATGCCGATCTCGGTGGCGATGGTGGCGAACCAGATGACCGCGGCGCGGAACCAGAGGCCGGCGATTGCGATGAGGATGGGGTAGCCAATGATGAGGGGCCCGGTCTCGACGCCACGCACCATCAGCACCAGCGAGTAGATGAGCACATCAATAGCGATCCAGGCGCACGCTACCTTCGTCGGGTCATTTACTCGGCGAAGCAGCGCTTGCAGAACAAACGACAGCAGTATCCAGACGCCCAGGAGCAACAGGACATAAAGATGCAGGCGCAGTTCGACATTACGACTGAGATGATAATTGACCTGAAGGATGGCGACAAAGATGATCAGTGCACCGATGTGGGAGGCAAGGGCAGGCTCTCGGCGTGTCCAATGCAGGATGCTTCGCCACAGGGAAAGGGGCTGAGCCTGGACCGGCTCAGCAGCCAGGAAGCACTGAAGATCAGCAGCCAGGGCCTCGGCGGAGGGGTAACGCAACTCCAGGTCTTTCTCCAGGCACTTGAGAACGATCGACTCGAGCGGTCGGGGAATGGCGGGGCGTAACATGCGTGGCTGGGGCGGTTCGCTCTCCAGCACCATCACGAGGGTGTCGAGATTCGTCGCTGCCTTGAACGGCGGCTGCCCGGTGAGTAATTCGTAAAGGATGGCACCCAGGGCATACACATCGGCAGCGGGGGTGATGGCTTTCCTGCTGGCTGCCTGTTCAGGTGCCATGTAACTGGGCGTGCCGACAATCATGCCGCTGACAGTGCATTGGCCATCATCCCCCAGCAGCGATTTGGCGAGTCCGAAATCAGCGATCTTGGCGAGGTGGGAGGAAGACCATGTTTTCGAGTGGTTCTTCAACCCGGAGCCATGCAGCAGAATGTTCCCCGGTTTCAGGTCACGATGGAGGATGCCCTGCTGATGCAGGAAGTGAACAGCCTGAACCAGCGGCACGAGGAATCGCACAGCCTCATCAGGGGCGAGTTGGGTACCCTTGGCTTTCTGTTCACAGAGCATCCGTTCGAGGCTGGTGCCATCGAGCAGCTCCATGGCCAGGTAATGTTGCCCGGCGTGCTCGCCTACTTCGTAGACCTGCACGATGTGGGGATGCTGTAGTTTGGCGACGGCACGGGCTTCCTTGAGGAAGCGGGTAACCTCGTCTGAAGAAGCGAGGGGGCCATGCAGGATCATCTTGAGGGCGACCTTGCGTTGCAGTTCAACGTGTCGGGCGAGGTAGACGATGCCCATGCCGCCTCGGCCCAGCTCAGCTTCGAGATGATATTTACCGAACTGGGTGCCCAGCATCAGGCTGCTGGGCGAAGGGGTTTGTCGTGGTTGCGGAGGCAACGTCTGGGCTTCAGAAGTCAGGTTGTGAAGGTTCTCCAGGCAGTTGGCATACTGCTGTAGTTCAGGATGATCAGCCAGCATCGATTGGCAGCGACTCCGGTCACCCGACTGGAGAGCGCTGAGATAGGCATCGAGCAGTTCCGCCTGGACTTCATCGGGAGGCAGCATCGCTAACCTCCGAAAGTGGATGAGTTGTCTTGGCGCATGAGTGCCTCAAGGTTCTTGATCGCCCGCATCCAGAGCATTTGCACGGCTGGTCGGGAGCGCTGCATGCGCTGGGCGACTTCATCGAACGCCAACTGCTCGAGGTTCCGCAACCGAATGACCTCCTGATAATCGAGAGGGAGTTGTTCAATAGCGCGCATCAAGGCCTTTGAGTTTTCCTGCCGGATGGCTTGCATACTGGGCGTTTCACCGGGAGCAGCCAGGACAGGGCCACCTAAACTGGAGGCGTCAGGATTCTGAGGATGTAACGCTCTTTCCTTGTCGGTCTGCCGCTTGGCGGTGCCATAGTGACGGACCGCATCGGTGGCGTTGCGTTCGAGGATGCGGCGGAGGAAGGTCAACCATTGGGGGAACTCTTCACCTTGAAAGGTCTGAAAGGCCTGATGGGCTTCGAGAAGCGAGACCTGCACGAGATCAGAAGCATCATGCTTGGGCCGCAGCCAAGAGGCGATCTCGTGCTCTGCCACTTGAGAGAGATAGGGGCGACTGAGGGTGAAGAGTTCTTCACGGGCCAGGGCATCTCCCTGCCGTGCCTGATGGAGCAGGTGGTGGAAATGGTTCTGATCAAAGTTCGTGGGATCAGTCGACAAGCGAGAGTTCCTGGGAAGAGCACACATCGTAATGTGGGAAGGGTAGGGGACTCAACAGGAATCCGCCAGATGGAAGCATGAAGCATTATTCCCTTGCTTTTCCCTGTTACTGCGCTCATTATCATGAATCAAATTGCATTATCAGCGTGATATCCACGCCCTTCATCTCGCCATGACGTTGTGAACTTCCCTGGGCTCATCCGAGGATCGCCATGTCTACCGCACCAGAATCGATGCCGACGCCCTCTGCGCCGACCGTGCCAACTCCTCATTCACTCATGGAAAGGCTGCTCAGCCCGCAGGGCATCCAGGCTTTATTGGGCACCGGCGGAGCGCTCTTTGTCGGCGGCATGATTACCTGGCTGGCGACACTCGGCATCTTCGATCATCCCCTTGTTCTGGCGGCGACTCTCGGTGGCGTCAACCTGGCGCTGCTTCTCCTCGGTTTCTGGCTGGTGCTTTCTACCCGCTATCAACTGGCGGGCCTGGCCCTGACGCTGCTGGCTTGTCTCGTCATGCCGCTGCACCTCTGGTTCTATCACGCCCAGAAATTGCTCACCTTCGATAATCATCTCTGGGCGGCGGGGTTGGTCATCTCCCTGCTCTATGCTCTGACAGCCAGGGTGCTGCGCAACATCTGGTTCGTCCCCATCTTCCTCGGCGGCATCGCCATGACGGTGCTGCTCATCCTGGCCGACATGGGGCAGTTCTGGCAGATCACCGCGCCGGCCATCGCGATGTGCCTCATCGGTATCGTGGCTATTCATGCGGAACGGCTCTTTACTCAAGACGAGACCAGCCCCTTCCGCCGGGAACGCTTTGGTCTGGCATTCTTCTGGAGCGGGCATGCGCTCCTGGGCTTGGGCCTCTTGATGGTGCTCGTTGCTCAGCTCGCCGGCGGGCCGCTCTATGCCACTTACACCAAGTCGATCTACCAGCAATGGCAGGTGACGCCTACCGATCTGGTCACGACGTCGTCCGGCAAGTTGATTGCCCTGTTCCTCGTGCTGGCGGCGATTTACGCTCACCTTTATTCCGACATGGTCGTTCGCCGCAAGGGCTACTATCTACAGATCGCTGCACTCTTGCTGGTGTGGGTCGAATTTCTCATCATCGATTTGTTGAACATCAATTTGCGGATCGAAACGCTGTTGGGCATCGTCGCCGCCACGGGTTTGCTTCTACAAATGGTTGATCGATACCTGGGTCACCTGCTGCCGCGTGGTTTGCCGGTGCTGCCGTTTCTGGGAACGTTGCTTACTATTGGCACATTGCTGGCGGGGATGTTCTACTACTTCGCGGATGGATTGAGCCATGCCGGCTCCGGTGTTAACAACCCTGGACATCAACTGGGCCAGTTCGTGGTGGAGTCTCGGCCGATACTGCTGCTCTCCATGATCATTGCCGGGGTGGCACAAGCGGTGGGATACTACACAAGCAAGCATCCCTACCAGCGGCTTTATCAGACCGGCTTGTCGCTGGCGGCGATCCTGATCCCGGCATTGCTGGTCAGTATCTATGGGCCGGCAACGTGGTTTGCTCAGGCGGGTATTATCATGGTTCTCGGTATCGTGGCCGTCGTGTTGGCCTGGCGTGAGCCGGTGTTGCGTGATCTCGGAGTGCTGGTTCACCTCTTTGTTATCTTCTGGCTGCTGCTCGGGTTGCCTCATTTGTTCTATCTGGGTACTCCCGACTTCTGGCCCGTTCTGGGCGTCCTGCTCTCGGCGAGCGTCTTCTACTTCCTTGCTGCTCAGTTGCTTCATCAGAAGCCGGCGCTGGCGATGGGTATTCTCTGTGTGTTGCTCGCTCTGCTCCACATCTTTGCCTGGTTCGACTTTGCCCTGCCTTACAAGATGGCTGCCTGTACTCTCTTGGGAGCAGGTCTGATCTTACTAAGCGGCATGGTGCAGACTAAGTCGGCAGGCAAAGAGAAGAGCAACCCGATCGGGACGGCGGGCAAGGTGGTCTTCTTCATCTCCGTGCTGGCCACCATGCTTCTAAGCGTGCAAACTCTGGTGGTTGGTGCAAGCAGCTTCCTGGTCTGGCCGATCTTCAACGCTCTACTTCTGGAAGCAGTGCTGGCCGGGTTGTTCTACTGGACACGAAAGAACGATCATAGCAGAAGCCTCTTCTTTGCCTGTGCCATCACCAATGTTGTTCTGGCAGGCATCCTGCTGGTGATGCTGATGGATCTGACGCTGTGGCGAAAGATGGAACTGGCAGCCATCGGGTTGGGCATGATCATGACGGTCTCTGCCTTCCGTGCCTGGTCGCAGGAGACGACGAGCCACCGCCACCAGAACTCGGTGTCGCCACTGTTCCTGCTGGGAACGCTGTTGATCTGCGTCCCGTTAGCTCTGGTGGTGATGTCCAATCGCAGCTCCGGCCACTTCCTGGTGATGGATGAAGCAGCCATGCTGATCATCGGGCTGCTCTTGCTGGGTGCGGGCTGCATCTGCCAGCTTCGCATTCCCGCCATCGCTGGGGCGGTGCTGACGGTGCTGTACCTCGCCGGGTTGCTGCTGTTCGTTCCGTGGGGCCAGCTTGGCACCGCAGCACTGATCCTGGCCGGCGGCGGAGCGGGGCTGTTCCTCCTTGGCCTGGGGCTGAGCATCTTCCGAGACCGGCTGCTGGCGCTGCCCCAGCAGGTGAAGGACCGCAAGGGCATCTTCCAAGTGCTGGGGTGGAGGTAATAGGTAAACCCCACGTGCAGGAGACAGCGAAGTTCAGCTGACTCCTGCTTGGTATTCTACTTCTCTTGGTTACCGTTTTTGTTACGTGCAGTTATTACTTGAACTTATCCCCGGGCAAGTAATCGGTCTGGAACTCTGACAGCAGCGTTGAACTGGATAGTTCAGGCCATTCGGAGTCACATCATGCGCGGTACGACGAAGTTCGGCATCATCTCGCTCGCACTGGGCAGCCTGCTGGCATTATTAAGCTTCGGTGCCATGGCTTCACCGTGGTATCTGGACGGTGGAGTGGTCGGCTGGTTGCAGGGACACAAGTTGCACGGAGGCGAGGAAGCCCTTTTGATCCTCCTCGATTGCGGATTTTCCATAGTCATTGGCGTACTACTCCTGGTTGCTGGGTTCTGGTTGAGAGCCTTTGGATGGGGCGGCCTCCTGGGGGGGGCTTTGGCTAGTAAAAAAGAAGCATCGCCCAAAACCAAGGCTCCTTCAGATCATTCCTGATTAGTTACCAATCACCAAGCCCACCTTCTCATGCCACTACTGCTTAGGTGCCACCGTTTCCGTACTCCGCAACGGTGCCGAACCTATTGCACGTTCCACACTGTTACGGAGCGGCTGTGTTGTTTGTCAACCGTTTTCTTGTTTTCATGCTGCCACC
>DAOMFV010000020.1:0-55151 GCA_035430005.1 Gemmatales bacterium | reverse complement strand
AACGGGCAAATACAATGGATCCTCGATACCATCTGAATTACCGGACGGCCTCTACACGCAAACCATGGCACCCGAACCCCTGCCTTGATACTCTGGTGCCAACTGGCCTAGCCCATTCCCCCGTTTTCTGGCATGACAGCGTTCCTGGCACAGGAACAACGCTTCATGATCGAGTTCAAATACCGTGCTGATGTTGACGGGCTCCGGGCGATCGCGGTCGCGCTGGTGCTGCTGTTCCATGCCGATCTCGATATCTCCGGCGGGTTCATCGGCGTCGATGTCTTCTTTGTCATCTCCGGCTTCCTCATCACCGGACTGATACTCAAGGAACAGCAGACCGAAGGGTTTCACCTCTCCCAGTTCTGGATACGCCGGGTTCGCCGCATCCTGCCGGTCTCGACGTTCGTCGTGATGGCAACGCTGCTCGCCGGGTTCTTCATTCTGCTACCCATCGATTATTCCAAGCTGGCCAAATCGACCATCGCTCAACAGTTACTGGTATCCAATTTTTTCTTCTTCAAGAACACTGGTTATTTTGAAGGCAGCGCCAACGAAATGCCTTTACTGCATACCTGGTCGCTGGCTGTTGAAGAGCAGTTCTACATGCTCTATCCATTTCTCTTGATGCTACTGAGCTATCTTTCCAGACAGAAGAAAGTTCGTTGCCTGGTAGCTGTTACCGTTCTCTCTTTCGCTCTCTGCGAATGGGTAACACGACCGAGCGCGAACGCCAGTTTCTATCTCCTTCCCTACCGGGCCTGGGAGTTGCTGTTAGGTGGCTTGCTCTGCTTCGCCCCTTCGCCCTCTATCCTCAAGAGATGGATGTTGAGCGGACTAAGTTGGCTGGGTATCGCCGGAATTCTCATTGCAGCGTACAGCTTCGACCACACAACACGGTTTCCCGGTTTGGCTGCACTGCTACCCTGTGTCGCCACGGCAATGGTCATCTACGCCAATTCCAGACGACTTACTTCATCCGGAATGGTATTAGCCTCCTCACCCTTCGTTTATGTTGGGCTGCGTTCTTATTCACTCTACCTCTGGCATTGGCCATTATTGGCACTATTACGGGCAATGCACAGCGGAGCAGAACCCGATCTTTTCAGTCGTCTTCAAGCGCTGGCTGCCAGTTTTGCCCTGGCAGAGTTGTCGTACCGTTTTATCGAACAGCCCTTTCGCCGAAAACTATTGCTGCCTCAGCCCTCAAGCTTGTTAAAGGCGTACATCGGATCGATTGTATTGCTGCTGGCCTGCTCACTGTTGATCATCGCTTCAGGCGGTGTTCCCACTCGCTTTGATGCTCGGACCCTGGCCTATGCCTCTGCTGCGGAAAGCAAGCAGTTTACGCACGAGATCTCACTGAAGGAGGTGCAGAATGGCAAGCTCCCACACTTCGGATACGATACTGGCTGCCGCAAATGTCTAATCTGGGGCGACAGCTTTGCGATGGCGATGACCCCCGGGCTTGACGCTGCCTGCAAGAGCTACCAAGTGAAGGGCTTCCAGGCTACCCGTTCGACTACTCCACCTATCATGGAATTTCAGGTAAAAGGCAGATCTTACGACGACCGAACACCCGCTTCGACCTTGAATGAAGCGATTACTGATTTCGTTATTGAGCAAAAAATCGATGTGGTCGTTATGGTTGGCTTTTGGTCGATCTATGAGAAGAATGCCGATTTTGAACAACAGCTCATCAAGACGTGTCAGAAACTGACGAAGGCCGGCATTCAGGTGGCCATCGTGCAACAAATCGCTAATCAGCCATCAAACGTCCCGCAGCAGTTGAGCATGGCTGTTCGCCTGGGTCACGACGTAGAAAAGATCGGCGTTCCCTTACTCGAATATCAGTCACAGAACAAACGTTGTCTTGGCATCATCAACCGGTTAAGCGATCAGGGTGTCATCGTGCTTGATCCATCGCCCTACTTTGTCGATCAGACCGGCCTATGGCGGGCTGAGCTAAATGGTGTCTCGATGTATCGAGACAAGACTCACCTATCCGTCGCCGGGAGCCTGCATCTGAAGCCGATGTTCGAACGGTTGTTCGAGTCGATGGATCGGCTCAATAGGAGAGACTAAGCGGTCTGGTTCTCCCCCTTACCAAGGGGGAGTTAGAGGGGGTCGTTCTCTCCGTGGAAAGAACCCCACCCAACTTCCCCTTGGTAAGGGGAGGAGAATGCAATCTCTACTTCCCCAGCCACCCCAGCAGGTCTTTCACAAACGGCTGCCCCGGCTCGAACTCCAGCGTGTGATGAGCATCTGAATATTCGAGCACACTGCTCTGCGGAGCGACTTTCGCTAACCATTCTTTTGTCACGTCATTGCGAATGATGCGATCCTGACCGCCAAGCATGAGGAGCATCGGCATAGGCTTTAACTGTTGAATCCGTTTCACCGCACCATCGAGCCAGAAGCTTTCGACCAGCAGCCGGGCAGTAGCATGGTGCAGCGACAAGGAATCGTTGCGGAGGAACTCCTGGGCATTGGGATGTTCGGTGAAGAGTTCCGGATCGCCGAGGGGAATGGGGAACAGCTTCGTGGGGTTGGTAAAGCGTGAGGCAGCGATGCCCAGTCTCACCGGCAGCGGTGGCTTCACCTGCGGGAACAGCCCCGGACAGAGCAGCACCAGCCGATCCATCACCGGCTTCTCTTCCGCAGCCAGCAGCACTCCGAGCTTGCCGGCCCAGCTGGTGGCGATCAGCGTCACCGGCACGTCCAGCCCATCGGCAGCGATGAACTCGCGAATGTCCTTCAGCAGTCTGTCGTAGTTCGGCACATCGCCCCGGGCCAACCAGTTCAGGCCGGAACCACGGCGGTCGAGATACGAGACGATGTAGCCCGCCTCAGCCAATTTCCGGCATGATGCTTCATACCAGCCACCATGACTCTGGATGCCATGCAGGCAAACGAGATGGCCCTTCGGCTGATCGTGCGGCACGTAGGCGCGGAAGTAGAGCGGGTAGCCATCGTTTGTAGTGAAAGTCATGATGCGGGAGGTGATCTCAGCCAAGGAGCACCTCCTGATGCTGAGTCACACGTTCTACCGCCTGCGGATTGATGCTGATGCCTAGCCCGGGGCCATGCAGGGCCGGGGCGTGGCCGCCCATTCCGAAGGTGATGTCTTTGTTGCCCAGCGATTCTTTGACGAGCCAGCGATCAAAAGAGCCTTCCAACGCCTGGAGTCCCTTCACACTGCACGCAAATTGCCGCCCTGCTGCGGAGAGAATCGCGCTCTCCCCGACCTGGCAGCCAAGCTGCGTGCCCAGGCCATGTTTGGCAGCGAAGCTCGCCAGCTTCAGTGTGCGGATGAACCCGCCACACTTGCTGAGACGGAGGTTGAACAGATCACCCCAACCCTCGCCGGCACATCGCTCGGCATCCTGCATGCCACACAGCGATTCATCGAGCATTACCTTCATTTCAAGATTCTTGCGAACCTTGGCCAGCTCGCCGATGGCTTCGTGCAACACGGGTTGTTCGACCCATCCAATGGTGAAAGGCGACAATGCCTTCCAATGTTCTGCTACCTCCTCCACCTTCCACGCTTCGTTGGCATCGAGCCGCAGATGCATTCCTGGCCCCATCCATTTGCGGATGTTGCGCAGCCGTGCGACATCATCCTGCCCCTCGATGCCCACCTTCACCTTGCACTGGTGGAAGCCGAAGAGGCGATAGGTCAGAGCCTGACCGACCAGCTTCCCGCCCGTGGCGCTGGTGATGGCGATGCTGTATTGGATGCGATCCTTCGGTTCATAGATCTCAGGGGCGATGAGCTTTGTCACCGCACTCAGAGGTTCCTTGAAGTGCTGACAGTAGGCATCAAGGTACCCCAGCTCCAGCGCACAGCGCACGGCGTTGGTGGCGATACCACGAGGATCATCAATCGATGGATTCTTCAGTGGCAGCTGTTCGATGCGGGCCACCGCTTCGGCGAACGTCGCTGGTGATTCCTTCAGCCCGGTGAGTTGGCTGTGCCGTAATACCGCAAGACCCGACTCGACCGTCTCCCCTGTCACATAGTCCCGTGGCACCCCTTCGCCATAGCCGACGATGCCATTATCCAAGTGGTATTCGACCACCAGGTTCGCCGTCTCATGCCGTTCATGCGAAGCGTGCTTAACGGGCTTCTTCAGAGGCAGACGAATGTGTCGGGCGATAAGCTTTTTGAGCACTGGTGCCTCGTGCATCAGCCCCAAGGGGGCGGGAGAGGATAGCCCAGGGCAACGCCCTGGGAAAGATGATCTCGTTAATGTACAAGCCCCAACGGGGCGAGATAAGTTGGTGTCTTATCCCGCCCCGTTGGGGCTTTGGTATTTCTCCCCTCCCCCGGTGGGGAAAGGGGAACCAGACTACTTCGGCTTCGCCGTGCTCAGCGCCATCAGTGAGAAGGCAGTAACCAGATTGGCATCGCCTTCCATCCAGCGGTCGGCTTCGTTGGCCCAACTGCCATTCGGCTTTTGGGTCTTGGCCAACTGCTGAATCAGGTCTTTGCGCCAATCGTGCTTGACGCCTTTGTCGTCGACCAGTTCATCCAGGCCGAGTGCGGCGAAGGCCTTGGTCATGGTGTTGTACCCATAGTAAAGCCCGCTCTTGGCACGGTCAGCCGGCATGCCGACGTTCCGTTCCATCGAGTAGTTCTTCTTGATCCAGTTGATAGCTTCCTGCACACGACGGTCGTTCTTATCGACGCCTGCATAGATCATGCTCTTGATGCCGGCGTAGGTGATGCTGGCATAGCCCGGGCCGGGGCTGGCATCGCTGGCTTTTTCGTTGGCTTTGGTTTCCAGGGGACTGTAGATGAAGCTGCCATCGTTGTATTTGCCTGCCCAGGGCTGATCCTGATGTTCGCCTTTGAGGTTCTGGCTACGGCTGAGGAAGATGGTTGCCTTCTTCATGGCGGGGTTATCGGGCTTGATGCCGGCGGCTTGCAACGCTTCGAGGGCGAAGCCACTGTTGCTCATGTCGGGGCGGTTCTTGCTGTCGTAGCCGAAACCGCCGTAGAAGGTGTCTTTGCTGGTGATGCCTTCCTCTTCGTCCCACTGTAGGCCCATGAGGAACTTGGCTGCTGCATCAATGATGGGTTGGTACTTACCGTCTTTATTGGCAGCAGCGAAAGCCATCACGTTGACGGCGGTGACATAGTTCTTGAGCTGTTGCTTGGGGTTGTTGCCGGCAATGTGGCCGTCTTTGATGTTGACCAGCTTTTCGAGGTAGCCCAGGGCGTTCTTGATCATGGGATCGTCAACAGAAACTTTGCCGGTCTTCAAGAGGCCGGTGACGACGATGCCGGTGATGCCGATGTGCTTATCGCCCGACCAACTGCCATCGGGGCTTTGGGTGCTGCGAAGATAGACGATAGCTTTATCGGTGAGCTGGTTCCAGGTGGCAGTCAGGTCGCCTTCTTGGCGGGCCTGAACTGAAAGCCCAACAAGTCCCAAGGTGGCCAGGGTCAGCAATGAGCAGAGTGTTTTCATGGGGTGTTCCGAAGGAGAATGATCCTAAAGTAGTAGTGTTCATCACAGATGAATGGGCATGGTTGTTTTGGTCTTAGGGTAAAGCCTAATTATTATTAATTATAGGAGCATCCCATTGAGGGTGGTGTCCTATCTTTTACCAGGGCATAACCTCTCAAGCAGTCGTCTCGTTCGACGACCCGATTGACCTGGTGAATAGTAAGTCTTGTGGAACCAGGGCCATTGCTGCCCTCATGACCCTATAGCGTGAACAAATGGAAGTCTACAATCCTCCATAGGTTGCCCATACCTGATGAATCTGCACGTCATCGACAAAGAACAAATAATCACTTTTCTTAAACAGGCGCAGATTTGCAATCACCTTCACTTTTCGTGGGATGGATTGCCCGCTAAGGAGGGGTAGTTGTCCCCGAAGGGTTACCGTCGCTCCAAAGAATCTCGACCAAGCTGAGATTGCTTGTTGATCGGTAATTTGTCCGTCAACGTAGAGTTTGTACTGACAAGTTGATAAACCGGAGCCCGTCAGCGCAACCGATAAGGCAATTTCGTGACCATCGTGATTCACGCTGGCGTCACGGTTTACCATTCCCATGCGATTCTTCTCCATGTGGTGGCTGGTCGCCCTGCCCGCGTGGAAGTCCGTGAGCTGGCTAAATGAAACCACATTCTCATGACTAATAACCTTAGGCAAAATGATAATTTCGCAATAGCGACTACGATTTAAACATTCTGCTGAGCAATAATCCGTGTTCGTGGATCGCCCCCGCAACCGGAACAGTTAGTGCCTGCAATCTCTGGCGGTTGGGGCTTGACGCATTTGTTGTGGACGCCACACCCGCAGATATCACAGAATCGTCCTTCAATAGTGCTGGCTATCCGTTTTTGGCATACCAGGCACATTTCGCCAATCAACTGATAAATCGTCGGCCTCACGTAACGACTATCATTCACGGGAAAAGGAGAAGCTGCCAGTGTCTCTGGTCGTTGTTCTCGTGAGACTTGGGTAGAAGTACTCCCCTCGTCTCCGTTTACCAAACTCTTTGTTCCGAGTTGTTGATTCCAGACAAGAGTACGTAAGGCACAGTAGATAGCAGCCGCAACCACTGAAAGCAATAACCCCAGAATCGCCCATAACACCGGTGATAACCTGGCGCCATTTTCTTTGAGGTAACTGGCGTCACGGTAGAGTATCACAGCGGTGATGATCCCAACAATAAGCCCAATTACACGAAGCATCATGTCCCATTGTTGTAATTCTTTCATCGCGCTGTCCATTGCTGCTCCTATTTTTTGAGACACGGTAGACTGTGCAAGATAAGATGGTGGCACACCCATGTCAAATAGAAAGTGATGGATGCATGAAGCCTCACGAGTTCGGCTACCAATCACCGCTTCAGCACATAATCCAACACCGCCTGCGTCGAGGCATCGAGACTCTCCATCCTTCGTAACGCCAAACTCTCCTTCGCCAGGTACTCCCCCAGGTTCGTGAAGAACCGCCGGCTGTGTTGCACGCGCACCACTACCGAATGCACATCGGAGAGTTCGACGCCAAGCACATCGGGCAGATTCAAGAGATCCGCGGCCAGCTTTCGGGGTTGATCGCAGTCAAGCCGCACCGAGAGTGGGATGTCAGCCAGGGTCTCTCGTATCTCGCCGAGCGTTCCCGATGCGATGAGCATACCCCGAGCAATGATCATCAGCCGATTGGTAAGCTTCTCCAACTCCTCTAGTTGATGGCTGGAGATGAGCAGAGCCTTGCCCGATTCAGCCAGTTGATGAAAGAGGGCGTAGAGTTCCATTCTGCCGACCGGATCGACGCCGTTCATGGGCTCATCGAGGATGAGCAGTGCCGGGTCGTGAACCAGCGCCTGGGCCAGCTTGACTCGTTGCCGCATGCCCTTGGAGAAGCCTCGCACCTTCTTGTCGGCCCGGTCAGCCATGCCGACCCGTTCGATGGCTGCGTCGGCCCGGCTGAACGCTTCACGCTTGGGGTAACCACACAGGCGCGTCATACCCCGAACGAACTGCCTGCCCGTCATCTCTTCGTAGAAGACATCGTTCTCCGGACAAAAGCCCAGGTGCAGCTTGGCCGCAGCGCTCCAGGCCGGCTTGCCACAAACGTGAACAGTGCCGACATCAGGGCGAAGCTGCCCGGTCGCCAGCTTCATGAGCGTACTCTTGCCCGCGCCATTGGGGCCAACGAGGCCGGTGATGCCAGGCTTGACATCGAGCGTGACATCGCTGAGGCCCATCACCGGGCCGTACCATTTGCTGACGTTGGTGAGGGTGAGTATCTCACTCACGTCACCACCTCCACCGCTCGTATCTTGCGATGCAGGTAGATCAAACAGAAGACCATCACCGAACCCAGCACGATCATCGTCTGCATCATGCCGGGCTGACGGCGAACGAAGCCACGCTGGCCGGGAGTGGGCACAGGAGAGATGTTCAAACACCACGAGCCAAAGACGTAGAGATCGTTCCAGAGATCAATGAGCCGCCAGTTAGGCGAGTAGCCCAGGCGATCGACGAAGAGGTTGCCCATCACCGGGCAGATGGCGAGCAGCGCGATCCAGATCATCACCAGCGGAGCGGTACGGCGAACAGCGCTGGCCAGCGTGACGACGAGTACCCCCAGCACCAGAGCAATGGCCAAGCCATACATCGCAATCCCGCCCAGCATCCCGATGTGTTCCCAGAAATACCCTTCCTGCATCAGCATGCTGCATTCGATGTAGAGAACGAGAGCCGGGACAAAGGTCATCATCGCCGTGAAGATGACGACGGTAAAGATCTTGCCGAGCAGGTAATGCCAATGGCCCATGGGCTTACTCAGGTAGAACGCCAGGCTGCCATAGCGATAATCGTTGCCGATGATCAGGCTGCCCGCCATAGCCAGCACGACCATGACGTAGTAGCCCTGCAGAACATAGAAGTTGCGAAACGTCTCGACATCACCGGAGAGCTTGAGGTCTTTCTGAATGCTGGTCTTGATATCGACAAAGAACTTGTTCGCCGTCTGGGCCGATATGCCGGGACGAGTTGGGGCGACCGCTTCGGTATCGATTTGCGAGAAGAGATAGATGCCAAAGAAGTAGACGAAGAAGGTCATCAGGGCGAAGACGTAGAGCACCCAGTAGAGCTTCTGGCGGAAGACCAGTTGCAACGACACTCGGCTGATCGGCCAGATTGAGCGCATTGATGAGCCGAGCTTACCCTTCCAGTTTCGATAGCCCATCATGCTAAGCGACATGGGCAGGCTCCTGGGCGAAGGGGAGCAGCGTTGCCGCACGAGTCGGAACGTTTGGGACGTGATTGAGCAATCGATGGAAGACCCGTTCGAGATCGTCGTCATCGGGCTGCAGATTGGTGATGATCGCCCCGGCTTGACTGGCGAGGCGGAAGAGTTGATCAGTCTGCATCGGTTCGGGCAATGTCACAAACCAGCCTTCACGTTCCGTGACTTTGAGCGTGACCTTCTGTTCGAGCAGCTTGGTCTGAAATGCTTCGGCGTTCCCTTCCACAGAGAGACGAAAGCAGTCATCCCGTTCGCCCCGCAGCGATTCGGTCCGTTCCTGACACAGCACCCTGCCCTTATGGAGGATGACGGTCGTTTCACAGGTGCGCTCCACATCGCCCAGCACGTGGGTGCAGAGCAGGAACGACTTGCCATGCTGTGTCGCTAAGGTACTGAGAAGGCTCAGCATCGCCTCGCGCCCGGCTGGGTCGAGACCGCTGGTCGGTTCATCTAACAATAGTAATGGCGGATCGTGAATGAGAGCCTGAGCCAGCTTGATCCGCTGCTTCATGCCGGTCGAGTATTCTTCCAGCTTGCGGTATCGGGCATCATCGAGACCGAGATAGGACAGCAACTCATGCGCCCGCCGGCTGGCATCCTTCTTGGGCATGCCACACAGTTCCCCCGCCAGCGAAACGTACTCTGCTCCACGCAACCCCGGTACCAGCGCATCCGCTTCGGACATGTAGCCGATCAACCGCCGCCGAGGAAAGGCCGGCCCACGCAGATCTTTATCGAGCAGCGAGCCATCACCCCCCGTGGGAGTGACCAGGCCCATGAGAATCTTCAGCAGCGTACTCTTCCCCGCCCCGTTCGGCCCCAGCAGCCCGATCGCCCCCGGTTCAAGCTGCAACGTCACGCCGTTGAGCACGACGTTCTTGCCGTAACGATGGGTAATGTTATTAAGGCTCAGTAACGGCATAACGAGACGCTGGCTGAGAGGGATGACTCAGTCAGGATATGGAAGAAGAGGGCAGTAAACCCTCGTTCCCGCATCGTATCTGCTCATACATGCTTGCCATATCTTGCATTGAAGGCTTTTCGGTCAACGGCATCGATTTTACCATTGTTGTCAAAATCGAGATAGGATAGATAACCTGCTTGGCCAGCTCGCTTCCCATAGGTCGCATTGAAACTGGCGAGATCGGTAGCATCGACTCGGCCATCGCCATTGACATCGCCGAAGAAACGAAAGAATGTATCGGTATTGTCTTGAGACATCATAAAACCTTGCTGGTTCTTAACGTATTTACTGCGAGTCACCAGCTTGAATTGCCCTTCCGGCAACGAGAGCCCAGGCAGCGTTGCAGAAGCAAACTGAAGAGTCGCCACGGTCTTGTTATCCACCACCGTGGTGAATAAGCCTGTGACCTCAAAAGGCTTGTTATTCAGATAAAGTTGGAACGCGCCTTTTTGAATGGTGACCAGGCTATTGAAATGGACCTGGATGTAGAGGAGTTTTGAACGCTGGGTTTGCCCAAAAGACAATTGGACTTTCTCAATGTCTGGTATGGGATTGACAGCCACAGTAACATCTGCTGACATGAAATTTTTCAGCCCATCATTGTCGGTCACACGCACTCGCACTCGACCAGTAAATGTACCAGTCCACGTATGCGTTGCGACAGGCCCTGACGTTGTCAGGTCATAGATGCCATCCGACTCCCAATCCCACTCGTAGGAAACAAGATGCCCGTCTGAATCATATGATCCTGATGCATCGAAGTTTATTGGTTTGCCTACATACCCTGAGTAAGGACCACCAGCGTTGGCAACAGGCGTATGCGCAATGGCATTTATTGCGTCTAAAAGTGAATTAACTATTGTGCTGGCATTTGTGGTCCGAATCAATTGTCCGCCAGTACCAGTGGCAATTGCCTGAAATTGAGAGTCATCGAAGTTGCCAATGCCAATAGGGAAAACGATGACTGGATCTTCGTTCTCAGCGGCAGTGATAACACTTTCAGCTGTATACCCAGTGAAAGGTTCTGGGTCATGCCCCGGCGCATCACCCATTACAATAATGACCTTTCGAACCCCATCCCCCCGCCAAAAGCCAAGTGAAGGCGACTGGATAGCATGCATCATTCCAGAATACACAGCTTCGGGCAAATCACCGCCGTTGCCCAAGGAAAGCGACTGGATACCGTTGATGGCAGTCGTCATATTGGAGGTGAACTTCTGATCGTCGTGGAACGGATAATCCCCCAATTCTCCATAGGGGTCTGTTGGGAAGTCACGATAGTCCATCACCGCAATTCGCGCATCCACATTCCCATCGACCAGAAACTCTGGTTTTGTCATCACATTATTGATGATTTGCGTTGCAGAAGCTTTTACTGCATCGATGTCGTCAAACATGCTGCCGGTGGTATCAACCACGAACACCAAGTCGATCCGCTGGGCTGGGGCAACAGTGAAAAATTGGGTTGTCGGGACTTGAGTTGGAAAACCAGGGTATTCTCTCCCTGAAAATATTGTCGCGGGGCTCGGAATCGTGGTTCCTGTCGCATTGAGTAACCCAGCGATAAATGAGTTGGAGTTATAGCCACCAAAAAGACTTAGTTCCGGAAGAAATGAATAGCCTAGACTGTCATTATAGCCTGCTAGACGATTGATTAGCGCATTCACCCATTCTCGACTATCTTTATATCCTGATGGTTTCGTCAAAGTGTAGCGTTGCGTGGCAGGATGAAGATCAATATCATTGTCACGATTGAAAGCAGCAACAAGGCTCAGTATTGAATTAGGTCCAGCACCAAGCGAAAGTGCATACGAACCATCAGGCCGGTGCAGGAACAAAGGGTCTTCGTCGGCGTGGAGGTCGTTATCGTCGTCGTGATAGAGGCTTGGGTTTTGAGGAGTAATTAATATTGACAAATGGTCATAATAATTACCGGAAAGTGAGACTCCATGCGTCTGTAATTCAACATTGTACTGTGCGTTTAGAGTCGCCGGGACTGAGCGGTCTTCAAGTGACTCCAAGCTCAGCCTACATTTCAAGCTTCTATGGTTTCTCATTGCTTATCCTCTTTTTACCAGGAATCCGCGAAGCTATGGGTGGGTCCACACTTCCAACAGTCTTGTTCGTAATACCGAGTGAAACTGCCGTTGTATCAACGGCCACGACATCATGTTCCAGTCACTTTGAAGAGGGGTCATCGACTTTTCTGCTTGCAACACAAGTCGCAGGGCAGGTATGATGCGATTGCTGCAATCCCCCTCATGAAACTAAGCGTAATCCCCCCTTAAGAGCCTTGGATTATTCATGAGCGGCGACGGAAAAAGTTCAACAATCGAAATCACCGGCCTTCTGAATGCGGTGCGTGCTGGGGATACGCGCGCAGCACGCCAATTACTCACCGCCACTTACCAGGAAGTCCGGCAACTGGCTGATGCAGCCTTGCAGGGCGAGCGACCGGGACACACGCTTCAGCCCACCGCGCTGGCCAACGAAGTAATGGCGTACTTCCTCAAAGGCGATGTGCTTTCTCAACTCAAGAATCGGCAACATTACTTTGCTACCCTCCGCGTCGCCATGCGGCACGTGATCATCGATTACGAACGGCATCGGCACACGCTCAAAGCTGGTGGTGAGATGGAGCGGCAGGCGATGCATTCCACAATAGTTGCCGAAGAAGACAAGTTACCACTCACACCACTGGAGCTGCTCGAATATCTCGACTTGCTGGCCAGGGATCATCCGCGTGCCTGCGATGTCGTGACGCTGCGATATCTCCAGGGCATGGAGTACGAAACCATAGCTGATCAACTGGGCGTTTCACTCAGCACCGTCGAAAGTGACTGGCGATTGGCGCGGGCATGGCTCAGGCGTGCATTGGAGAAAACTCAATGACTATCATCAATCAACAAGCAGTTCAGGAAGCCTTCGA
Organism: Gemmatales bacterium; assembly: GCA_035430005.1. GTDB lineage: Bacteria > Planctomycetota > Planctomycetia > Gemmatales > HRBIN36 > JAEUIE01. Next base: position 42,480 of record DAOMFV010000020.1, on the reverse strand, counting down.
AGCTATCATACGATTGAGCGATGCGGAGCGAGCGGCATGGTGGCAGGCTCATCCGATGAGCGAAGCGATTCGGCGTGAAGTACATGAACTGCTCCGGTTTGATGCAGTAGCTGAGCGAGAAGCATTTCTGGAAGAACCTTCACATGTAACGGAAGCGGACGATCTCCTGGGAAAGGAAATCGGACCTTACGAAGTCATCAGCATGCTTGGCCGAGGCGGAATGGGCACAGTCTATCGTGCCCGACGCAGCAAACCCTATGTTCAGGACGTCGCTCTCAAAGTCGCTGACCTTCGTTTGCATTCCGGCAAGGAACGTTTTGAAGCGGAACGGCAGGTGCTTGCCGACTTGCATCATCCGGGCATCGCCCGATTGCTCGATGGTGGCGTACTGCCAGATGATCGCCCCTACCTGGTCATGGAGTATGTTCCTGGTGTGCATATCGATGTCTATGCCGAGAAACATCATCTGAAGGTCAAGGAGCGGGCTGCCCTTTGGTTGCAGGTGTGCGAAGCGGTAGCAGCAGCTCACGTGGAAGGAGTGATTCATCGCGACTTGAAGCCGAGCAATATCCTGGTGACGGGAGAGGGCCGTGCAGTCGTAGTCGATTTCGGATTGGCCAGGCGGTGGGAACAGGAAAGTGGATTGACCAAGACAGCCACGGTGCTGGGGACGCCGGAATATATGGCGCCTGAACAAGCGACCGGAGGCAACAGCAAGACGACGCCTGCTGCAGATATCTACTCGCTGGGAGCTGTGTTTTACGCCTTGCTCACAGGCAGACCGCCGTTCAAGGCAGAGTCGCCGTTGCAGTTGATAAACATCTTGATGAGGGACGAGGCGGTATCTCCTCGGCGGCTGAACCCGGCAGTAACGAGAGATGTAGAGACGATATGCTTAAAGTGCCTGGAGAAGGAGCCAGGGCGACGGTATGGCTCTGTACAGCAGTTAATGGCAGATGTAAAACGCTGGCAGCAAGGCGAAGCGATTGTAGCGAGGCCTACGAGGCTGACAGAGCGCGGATGTCGCTGGGCCAGGCGACGACCTGCCCTGGCATCGATGATTGGCCTGTTGTTCGTTACTATTATCGTCAGCTTCATGGTTGTGTGGAATTACTGGAGAACATCGAATAAGGCACTGCAACTGGCCAAGCGGGCGACTACGGAACAGTTCTTGAGCATCGTGGAACTAGCCAAGCAGCCAGCCATGCAACGTGCTCAGGCAGACTTCTTGAGTAATTGGATAGCTTCGCAGGAAGAACTGGTTCGTTCACTGGATGATGAACCCATTTATCTGCAGTTCCTCCGAGCACGGCTTGAATTAGCTGCAGCGTATGATCGTATTGGTCAGAGAGACCAGGCGAAAGTGATCGCCGAGCAACTCTTTCAAGAGATAGAGGTGTATTCACGAACGCATCATTCGGATGAGCTCCTCATTGAACATGCCAGGTTCTGCAATCTCTATATCAGTGCATTGCCAAATAAGAATGACCTACAAGTGCGTGGTCGAATGTTTCAAAAAGCAATCAGTATTTTGAACAAGATACCCTTGAGTTCACCGAAGAGCCCGGAGGCATTAGGGTTAATTGCAGAATACAGAAATGGCTTAGCTTATTCCGGCCTGGATTCAATCGATGCGAAAGCCGAACTCTATGAAGCGCATGATATAATGGCACGGCTTTTGGATCCAAAAGATCCCCAGTCTCGCATCAGATTCTGCGGTTGCAAGCTGGGGTTATGGAGATACTATTGCGAAAAGGGTGAGTGGCCCCAGCATGTTGCACTGCTGGAAGAGGCTGTCAAACTGGATCGTCAGCTCGGCCAGGATTATCCGGAGCGACTCGACTACCGGGATAATACCAGGGTGGCCATGCTTGGCAGAGCTACCGTTAGCGAATGGCGTGGCGAGTGGCAGCACGCGTACGATTTCTTGCTTGAGGCCACTGAGCAAAACAACCAAGTGCAAAAAAACAATCCAGAAACGATCCGTTTCACGGCTCAATCCGCTGGCAATTACATGATTCTGGGCCAACGGGCCTATGCCTTGGGGATGAAGGATGTTGCTGAGAAACACTATTCTCTCGCCATTCAGCTAGCCAAAAAAGGCCAGACCGAAATGACAATTGACTATCTGACGGGGATGACCCAATTACTAGTTGAATGCCCTGTCCAGAAATTGCGTGATGATAAACTCGCCCTTGAGCTGTGTAACCAAGCATTACAATTGTCTCCGGATGATGAATATATCTGGTTTCACAAAGGGCGTTGCCTGCTGCTCAACGGACAATTCGCCGAGGCACAAGAGTGGCTTAAGCGTTCTCTGGCAAAGATCAAGACGGATTTCGAACTCGCCTACGCCCACAGCTACCTGGCGCTCACTCTCGCCAAAATGGGCGAATATGACCTGGCCCGGAAGGAACTCGCTGCTGCCGAGTGTTTCCGGACCCGGTATCCCAAGGAGATTGTCATGATGCGTGTGTACGAAGAAACGTTGAAGGAATTACAGCATCAGGCGACCAAGTGAGAGGCCAGACCAGCTGTAGTGCTCATAACAGTCGAGAAGATGAGGCAGACAATTAATGCCATCGTTTCGGTGACGAAACCAGCGCTTCGCCGCGTTTGGCGCCTGACGGCTTGAAGTCGCCCTTCTTCTTGGGTTTGCCACCCTGGCCGAACGGACGCTTCTCACGATGACGACGTGGGTCGATATCGTGCTGCTGGCGTTCGCGCACTTCGTGATGCTCGATCGGATCATGCGGGATCGGCTTCAGTTCGGGGCGGGGCGAGCGATCGATGGGTATTTTCTTCCTCGTCAGTCGTTCGATGTTTCGCAGATACTTCTGCTCATCCATATCGCAGAAGCTGATGGCGATACCCTTGGCCCCAGCTCGGCCTGTGCGGCCAATACGGTGAACGTAGGTCTCAGGTTCCATCGGCAGATCGTAGTTCACCACATGGCTGATGTTATCGACATCGATGCCACGGGCAGCCACATCGGTAGCGACCACGACTTTGGTGCGATTGGTGCGGAAGTTATGCAGCGTCCGGTTACGGGTTGCCTGGGTCTTGTTGCCATGCAGCGCCTCAGCGGGAATACCCGATTTGGCGAGTTGCTTGACGACCCGATCCGCCCCGTGCTTGGTTCGAGTGAAGACCAGCGAGCGGGTGACGTCGGGCTGCGACAGCACATGCACGAGCATCTGGCTCTTCTGCTTCTGTGGAATGAACAGGAGCGATTCTTCGATCAGCCCCTGCTCCATCTTCGGAGCAGCAATGGTCACATGCACCGGGTGCTTGAGCATCGACTTGGCGAGCTGTTCGATCTCTCTCGGCATCGTTGCAGAGAAGAGAACCGATTGACGAGCCTTGGGAATCTGAGCCATGATCTTGCGAAGATCAGGTTCGAAGCCCATATCGAGCATACGGTCAGCTTCATCAAGGACGAAGATTTCGACCTTGCTGAAATCGACGAGGCCCTGGTTCATCAGATCGACCAGTCGGCCCGGCGTGGCGATGAGGATATCGACACCACGGCGAAGAGCCATGATCTGAGGCTGATAGCCCACGCCGCCATAGATGACCGCGCCGCGCAGGCTGGTGAAGTGACCGTAAGCATAGAAGGCCTGATCGATCTGCACCGCCAGTTCGCGGGTAGGCGAAAGGATGACGCAGCGGATCGGTCGTGGCCCGGTTTCGGGTCGTTTGCCCTTGCTCAGTTGATGGAGAATGGGCAGGGAGAAGGCGGCAGTCTTGCCGGTACCCGTGGGCGCGTTGCCCAGGACATCTTTGCCTTCGAGTAAATGGGGTATCGTCTGCGCCTGAATGGGCGTAGGAACGGTGTAGCCTTCCTTCGTCACAGCACGAAGGATGGGCTCGGCAAGGCCGAGTTCATTAAAAGTCATAACAGTCCCGTGGGATATATGTCCCAGGACCAATTGAAAGAACACACAGTGCGTTCGAAAGAAACCATTGGGCCTGGCAGCACTCCAATGGCAATCGTAGCAGAGCCGAGTGGATGTGAAGTAGGGATATAATAGCGGCACTAAGGTCTAAATCAAGGGGCGGGCAGGAAGTGGGCGGGGTTGGGGCGGTGGGGCATGGGAGGACTGGCGTAACTGTTACAGTCTCTCTCGTCCTCGGTCTTCGACCGGTGACAATGAGCAAGTTAAAGGTTAGCCGAATTCGTGATAGAGAAGTCTGTTGAAGAATAGCAGACCGAGGAAAGGTCATGGAATTGAGTTGACGTAGTTCTTATGTGGGGCGAATATGGTTATCATGTAGAGCAGGATTGTTGCTGTAGATTATCTGCTCGCCTTCCAAACATGCAAACCAAGACCCTCTTTGACCGACTTCCCAAACGCGACCGCGATGAAGTTCTGCGCATCAATGGGCTTCAATCGTCGTGGGCAGCTTCACCAGAGGAGTACGCATCAACTGCGTTGAAAAGATTGTGTTCGCATAGGCAAAAATTGCAAGGGCGAACATCTACTTCGCTTCTCGCCGGTTCGTTGCATGACTTGAAGTCTTATTTCTGCGACCGAGCGATTATTCGTCGCTTCCTAAAAAACGATGTTGAGGAACTTCGAATAGGTGTAGATACATCTGCACGCTTGGGTTTTCTTATGCGGATCGCTGGCGGAACGGACTACTCGGGGGGTTACGATTGCGCACATATCTTCGACATGATCTTGGCGTTAGCCGTGGAAGACAAGCCCCTTGTCAGTGCATTCTTGAACCATTTGCCTGCACCATTTCGGTCGGGACATCCGCAACCGTTCTCTTGTCGAATGGCCTTTACGCTGTGATTCGCCAAGATCGAACAACATTCGCAAGCCTGGAGCAGAGCATTCGTGACAAGTCAGAAAGCAGATTCTTCCGAGCCATGTTTGACTGTCTCTTGGCCATCATGACCGACGACGCGTCCTCAGTTGCGGCCTCGATTGGCGAGATGGTGAAATGGAATCGTCGGCAAGAGCAGATGAATTCGTCAATGCAGAAGTTGGTCTGCCTCACCGCGCACGCATATTACAATGTGTGTCGAAGGGTTTTCATCCCTCGCGGTGTTGCGCCGCCGGTGATTCCTAATGAATCCACCTGGGATGCAGAATTTCAAGAGTTGGTTCAAGCCGGTGAAGGAGGTACTGGTTTTTTTGATTTTTCGCTGGTCAACGCTTCACTCGCGCGATGCATGAATGAGCTGCCGATCTCAGTCACACTTGAAGATGTATTGGCCCATGTCTCCTGATTGTTGCAGGGTAGCACTGACCTAGGATTCAAACAATAATCGTGGCACTGAACTGCGTACACGCAGATCAGTGCAAGACCCCGTAGCCATTGCACACCCCATCACTGATCTCGGAGTACCGAGTTCAGTGCCACATACTTGATAACACGCGCTCGGCGCGGGTCTCCTGTCCCCGCCGCTCCGCCGACCGAAGGTCTCCACTCCCTGCCATAACTTGCATACCATGCGCTCATGGAACGCTACCGCTTTCACACCGATGGGGCTCTCTTTTACGTCACGTTCAGCGTGGTGGACTGGTTACCGATCTTTGTCTCGGAAGCCGCTTGTAAGATCGTCACGGAGAGTTTGAACTTCTGTCATCAGCAGAAGGGCTTGCGGATCAATGCTTATGTGATCATGCCGACGCACTTGCATGCGATTGTCTTCCATGCCGATGCAATGGCGGGGTCAGGAGACCCGCGCCCAGCGCAGGCGGTGTCAGGAGACCTTCGGTCAGACGGAGCGGCGGGGTCGGGAGACCCGCGCCGAGCGCAGACCGCTAAGTCGCTGGAACAAGTCGTCACGGATTTTCGCAAGTTCACGGGACGTCGCCTGGCTGACTTCTGTACCAAACACATGCCAACCTCTTTTCCTCAGGTACTCCAGGAACGAGCGGGGGATGATCGCGAGCGGCGCTTGTGGCAGCCGACACGACATCCTGTTCAAATCGAGACAGAGAACTTCTGGCAAGTGAAGATTGACTATCTGCATCACAATCCTTTACGCAAGGGATTGGTTAGGGAAGCTGAACACTGGCGATTTTCGTCGGCGAGCTATTGGGCATCGGGTGGGAAGATTGAAAATGATGTGATTCTGAGCCTGGTGCAGTGGTGAGCGTAGGAGACTTTCGGTCAGGCGGACGACGGGGTCAGGAGGCCCGCGCCGAGCGGGAGGCTGTACGTCGGATTGCCATACTGAATACAGAACTCGTTCCGACTGACGTTTAACGAAATGAACAGCAGAGCATGATTCTTTGTTGCAAATCCGTGAACCAGTCTTAAGCTTAATCACGTCTCCTGGCCCAGGGAGCCAGGGCGACAGAAATCCTCTGTATCAGTCAACTTCCCCAATCCTAACGAAAGGAACTCAACGTGAAGCATCTCCTGGTGGCAGCACTCTTCTTGCTCTTTCAGACCAGCGCGACACAGGCCGACACCAAACAAGCTGGCGGCGACGAAGGTTACCTGAAGAAATTCATCGAAGACTTTCAGGCTGCCGTCGTTAAGGAAGATATGCCCTACCTGGAGAAGACGCTGCATCCCGACTACGTTCACACACGTCCCAACGGTAATACTCTAAGCCGGGCCCAGTTTCTGGACTCCATCAAGTCGAAGCGATTGGACTACGAGAAGCTGACGACCGACGAAGTCAAAGTCCGGCTGTACGGCGAGATGGCCCTTGTCACCGGGCACTCCGGCGTCGACATCCTTGAAGCCAAGGGCGAACGCAAGGGCGAAACCCGCTGGACACGGGTCTTCCTCAAGAAGGATGGCCAGTGGAAGCTCCTCGCTTTCCAGGCCACCATGGTCAAGAAGTAGGTTCACGCAGGCTTGGCGCGATAGGAGGCCAGAGTTAGGCCTCTCCGAACAAAACTTCGTGACCCCCTTGTACTGCGATGGTATTGTGTTACTGTTCGCAGAATCAATCGTGTCACGATGGCATGTTCGCCATTCCCATTATCACAGGAGAAGGTCATGGCTGCACAGTTTGAGATCAAGAAGTCGAAGAACGGCCAATTCTACTTCAACCTGAAAGCCGGCAACGGGGAAGTGGTCCTCACCAGCGAACAGTATACGAGCAAGGCCGGGGCCAAGAACGGCATTGCCTCGGTCCAGAACAATGCTGACGATGCGAGCCGCTATGAAACCAAGACAGCGAAAAATGGCAAGCACTACTTCGTGCTGAAGGCCGGCAATCATCAGGTAATTGGTGTCAGCGAGACCTACAACACGGAAGGAGCCTGCGCAAAGGGCATAGCAGCGGTGAAGAAGGCGGCTGGTAGCGCTGCGACCTCGGATGAGACATAGTCCAGCAGGGTTGATCGCTAAAGATTCAGGTAAGTAGGGTGGGTCGAGCTGGGTTTTGCATGTGTGCTTGTACTCTGAAGCTTTGACGCTCGACCCACCCTACCTCTGCTACCTTTACCGCTTCACCAGAACAGCCGTCAACACACCAAGCACGATCAACGCGCCGAAGACGCAGCCCATAATTGTGAAGGCCATTTGTATTTCGCCCATGCCGATCTGCGTGCGATAGGGATCGACTGTCAGGTGGGCATCGTTGCTCCGGCACTCGATGGAGCGACGCAAGCGCACTCGGCCATCGTCGAGCTTTTCCACGAGCTGCCAGCCGGCCTGGGCTTCTTCTTGCAGCGTCTGCTGGAATAAGGCCGGGGTGCGAAACGCTTTCGTGACACTACGAATGATCTTGTACTCGAACTGGCCGGAGGAGTCGGTGTTCATGGGGGTCACCTCTATTTCTTCCTCATCGTTTTGCCGTCGTTTGGCGGCCGCAGCCGCCGCAGCTCCCGCGCTCATGCGACACCTCGTCGATCCAGCATTACACAGGTTATTCGTAAAAGGTAACAAACTATCGCTGTCTCACAAGCGTAATGTGCCACCCTAAGACTACCAGGGGATTCAAGCTCACATGAGTCGTTGGGTCTATGTGATCAAAACATGGCGCGTTATATTGCGTTAGCTATTACGCCATAATATAGAGACCATTCGTTGAACATCTGGTGCTGGTTCTGTCGAACTCTCGTAATCATCAGATGTATCGGAGCGTAACATGCGAAATATTTTCTTTGCGGGACTGCTGCTACTTCTTGCAGGATGCGGTGGGACATCTGGTCACGTTCAGACGCTCAAGAACAGCCCAGACGCGGAGAAACGTGCGCAGGCCGCCAAGGCTCTTGGGGAGAGGGGGCCATCAGCACAGGATGCAGTGCCGGCCCTGCTGGCCGCTTTCAACGATGATGGCAGATATCTTGGATCAGGTATTCTTTTCTGGAAGCAGGAACTTTATGTGCGCGATGAGGTGGCCAAAGCACTCGTGAAGATTGGCGGAACCGATACCGTAAGCGGTTTATGCAGGTTCCTGTCAAGCGACGACTACATGGTTGCCAGCCGGGCAGCCGGTGTCCTGCAAGACATGGGCGCAAGCGCCAAAGACGCGCTCCCGCAACTACTCGCCACGCTTGAACAAAGCAACCAGGGTGAGGTACTGAAAGCTTCGATGGGTGCCGTGGAAGCAATGGGATTGCAGGCGGGCACCCCCTTGGCACAACAGGCGATCCCCATTCTCAAGAGGAATTTCCAGAAGGTCCCTCTGACCTGGATCGATTTACGTCTGCGGGCCACACGGATATTTCGACAGATCGCACCTGACGACCTCTCACCGATTCCATCACTCATTGATGTGCTGGCTGATGATCGAAGCAGATTGAACTACGAAGTAGCGGCAGTTCTCACCCAGTTTGGAGACAAGGCCGTACTCCCTCTCATCCAGGCATTGGGCAGCCAAAAAGACTCAGTTCGATGGTCGGCTGAGCAGTTTCTGGCCAAGTTGCCGCCAGAACAGACGATGAACGCCCTGCAACAAGCGTTAGCCGATCCCGATGCTCGATTGCGCGCCGAAAGTGCCAAGACGCTGGGGCTCATCGGTACCGGGGCAAAGGCCGCTGCGCCTGCGTTGCAACAACGACTGACTGACAAGGACAGCTTAGTACGGATCGAAGCAGCGAGAGCGATGTGGATCCTCACCCGTGATGTTCCTTCGACGTTTCCGGTGTTCGTCTCAGGATTGCAGGACAAAAGCGAACCCGCACGGTATGCAGCACAACAGACACTAAAGCAGATCGGACCCAAGGACGACTGGGCTGTGGACACCCTGATGTCGTATCTCAAGGAAAAGCCTTACCAGAAGCAGGCAGCCATCGTGCTGGGACAAATCGGGCCAGCAGCGAGAAAGGCCATGCCACTATTGCTGGCTGCCCTGGATGACCCTGATCAGGAGTATCGGCTGGAGGTCGCCAAGGCTTTGTCGCTGGTGGATGCCAGGTAAGTGTTATGATGAACACGATTTGACGTTTCAACAATCCGGAAAAGGTGTGTGACCTGGAGGGGTTTCTAATACATCATCTGGATGTCACACGATACAACACCGTTCGCACGAAACAACCAATGGAAGAAATGTTTTCTCGTGGCTGGCACGAACTGATCGCACGGGACCATGGTCCCCTGTTCTTTCGTTTCATCTGTCAGCCCCTGGTGGCGATGGTCTTCGCTATTCGGGCAGGATGGCGAGATGCCCGGGAAGGCCGACCGGCCTTTTTCTGGAGAGTCGTTGGTGACCCGACTCAGAGACTGTTCCTGTTGAAGCAACTGTGGAAAGATGTTGGCAAGCTTTTCCTCGTAGCCATCGCCCTGGATGCCATATATCAAATCATCGTGCTTCATTGGATTTACCCGGTCCAGACACTGATTGTGGCGACCATGCTCGCCATGGTTCCGTATTTAGTGGTTCGAGGACTGACGAATCGCACGGTAACTCTCCTGCAGACCAAGAAGCCACCTGAGTCGTGAGAGGTTCAAGGCATGGCACCAGAGACCATGGAAAAATCAATTCCGCCGCCAGATCAGCTCACGCTCGCTTTAGAGCGAACCTATCTTGCCCACGAACGAACCCTGATGGCCTGGACCCGGACTGCTACGTCGCTCATTACCTTCGGCTTCACCCTCTACAAGTTCTTCGAGTATCTGCATGAACGTGGGGAAGTAGTTCGAGCGAACCAGGTCCTGGGGGCCAGGACGTTTGGCTTGACGATGATCGGCATTGGCGTGCTCACTCTGGTGATAGCCTCGGTGCAGCATCGAATCCAGACACAGCGTTTGCGTGCTCAATATCCCAGCGCTCCGTTTTCGCTGGCACTTTTGCTGGCCGGCTTGATTGCCTGCCTGGGAATACTCGGTTTCATTACCGGCATCGTTCACTCGTAACTCCGACTTCTCCTTTGGAAAGGGCTTCTCCATGTACTTCACCGACGACTCGCTGCTGCCCGAGAACATGCCGCCACTGATGATCACCGCCGCCCCCTACGGGCCGATGTGGATGCCGGAGGATTGCACCCCCGAACAGAAGCTGCCTGTCACCTGGGATGAGCAGGTGCAGGCGGCGGTAGACTGCTATAATGCCGGGGCGACGTTGCTACACATCCACGTTCGCGATCCTGAGACCGGCCACATCTCGAAGGACTTCCAGCAGTACAACGACCAGGTTGCACGGCTGCGGAAGGCTGTGCCGAAGATGATCCTGCAGATGGGCGGGTCGATCTCATTCGCCCCAGCGCCGGGTGAAGCAGCACACGCCGCCAACTACGATACCCGGCACAAGCTCTGCACCATCAGTCCCAAGCCCGACCAGATCACGGTCATGTGCGGTTCCACGCTCTACGATCAGACGGCGATTCATCCGCTGGATGTGTTTGAAGGAACACGCTTCACCGATCCGGCGATGGCCCACGCCATGGCTAACCTGGTGATGGACGCCACGCCCGATTTCTATCTGGAGAACATCAAGCGTTGCGTTGAAAACGGCATCCAGCCCTACTTCGCGCTGCCCCACATTCATGGCCTGGAATTGGTCGAAAGGCTGATCCGCCGAGGCTACTACATGGGCCCGGTCAATGGCTTCTTCAGCACCGGGGCGGGCGGTGTCTGTGGCGTCAACCCGTTCGATCTGATGGAACTCGTCCGACGCACGCCGCATGGTTCGTGCTTCACCTACCAGAGCACGTTCCGTCTCACCTACCCGATCTCGATGATGATGATCGCCCTGGGGCAACACACCCGAGCCGGCATCGAGGAGAACCTGTGGGACAACAAGAAGGGTGTTCGCGCGACGACGATGCAGATGATCGAGAAGCAGGTCGCCATGGCGAAGCTGGTGGGCCGTTCGATAGCCACGCCGGAACAGGCACGACAGATGCTGAAGATCGGCGTCACCTACAAGTCCACCGAAGAAACTCTCTCCAACCTCGGCCTGCCACCCAACCGTGAGAAGGGCAACATGGGCTTCCTGGTGCATAAGACCGATGGGTGCATCCACCCCGCGGCGCAAGGCGGCTGCGGCCACATCCACGCCGGCGAATGGGAAACCGATGCGGTGCGTGTGCGCACGCCGGTCGTGGTCAAGTGAGGTCAGTCATGATGAACGAAACTGTTGCGTCAGGCCCCTGGGAGTCAGGGGCCTTGGCTGCGCTCCGCGAGTTAGACCCCACGTGGGCTGAGCAATGCCTCAAAATGTCGGCGAACCCCTGGACGAGCGGCGTCCTGCCACGCAAGACCGTTGAGCTGGTCGCTCTGGCCTGGTGCTCGGCTTGTACCAACCTTAATGCTGAAGGCACTCGCCGCCATATCCGGGGAGCGCTCAACGCCGGAGCATCGCGAGAAGAAATATTGATGGTGCTCAAGATGGCTTCGCTGCTATCCATCCACACCTGTAGCCTGGCAGCCCCCATTCTTCTGGAAGAAGCCAAAACAGCCGGTATCAAACTGAAGCCAAAGGAAGCAGGCAGCACACCGATCTGTGATCGGATGAAAGCCGCTGGACAGTGGAACGTTGCCTGGGATCCGTTCTTTGAATTGGATCCCGAGTGGACTGAAGTCTTCATCGCTTCCGGAGCGCCAGTTTACATCGGCAACACCTTCACACCCAAGCTGGCTGAACTCTTGAGCATCGCTTTCGATGCCTCGATTACACACATGTATGCACCCGGCACTCGCCGTCACATCAAGGCCGCTCTGAAACATGGTGCCTCGATGGAGGAGATCATGGAGGTGCTCAAGATTTGCGTTGCAGAAGGCGTCCAGGCATGCAATATGGGAATGCCCATTTTGGAGGCTGAACTTTCACGGGTGCCATAGTTCGCCGGTACTCCGGCTAACCATGCTGCGATGGCCATGCGCCTTCCCGAGTGTATCCCATCGGGGGATGCCCTGTGCCAACGCGTCAAAGTCCCTGGTTTGGAGGGAAATGAGATCCCATCACACAGGGCTATCGCAGGCAGGCTGCATGGTAAACGAACCCCAGAATGCAGGCAGTTATTGTAGCATCGTTTCGCCGCAAGATATGGAGTTTCTTACTTGCAAGTTGGTGAGGGGGGAGGAAAATACTCAAAACGGATCGGTAGCCCTGAAAGCCACTTATGAAGAGAAGCTACTTTCTGATCGTGACGGCTGTTCTGGAAGCCGTAACAGGGCTGGTGTTACTCATTATTCCTGAAGCGCTGCTGAAGTTACTCTTTGGTGATCGTGCTGCAACGCCTGTTCTGATCGTCTATGGTCGTTTCTACGGAGCAGTGCTGTTAGCCTTTAGTGTGGCTTGCTGGTTTGTCAGGAATCAGCATGGCACCACTCGCCTGCATGGATTCACGCTGGCTGCCTTGCTGTATGATGTTGTTGCCGCGATTTTGCTTGCTTTGTTGGGGTTGGCCTATGGCATGATAGGCCTCCTGCTCTGGCCAGCCGTGGCAGCGCATATTCTCTTGGGAGGTTGGGGCATCCTTTGTATCAGGGCCAATAATGCACGCCCCGTAAGAAGGTCATGAAAATGTTTTTCCACGAAGATGGTTGTCACACCATGATTCCTGATGGCTTTCCGGAACTTCCCACGCATATTGTTGGGCTAGTGCCTGCACATCCAGGCAATCTTTCTCAGCAGGAGCATACGACGTCTTGAACCGGAACATCCATTCCGGCCTGATGCACTGGACGTGATGACCGCCGATCATGCCTGTGCCTGTCAATGAACCGAATGGATAGGCGATGCCATAGATATTAATGCCGTCAGCATCGTACTCAAACACGTGAATGTCGAGGATTCTGCCTTCGCTGTTATGCATCACGTAGTTCCAGGATGTGCTGTTTTCTCGAACAGCCATCTCGTATCCCCATTGTTCGAGCTTCAGCCGCAGCAGCGGCTCATGCCGACGTTCAACGGCCAGATCGAGGTCGGCATGCGGACGCGTTTGTCGACCTAGCAGGGCATCAACACACCAGCCTCCATCGATCCAGATCGGAAGGTGGTGGGCCTGCAGATCGTGGTATAGCGACAAAACAAACTCTGCGTCCATGGGTGATATTTTATCAACCGGTGCGACATGTGTTGCAGATCGTCCCCGGTCAGAGACCCGCGGACAAGCAGAAAGAGGACGTTACGCCAGTACGCCCATGCGGCCTGCCTGGTAATCCTTAATCGCCTGACTGATCTCTTCCCGAGTATTCATCACGAACGGCCCGTGGCCGACAATGGGTTCATTGATCGGCTGGCCGGTGAGGATGAGGGCACGAGAATCCATCTCACTCTTGATCGTGATGCGGTCGCCAGTGCGATCAAATTGTGCGAGTTCAACCGGGACAAGAGGCTGATCGTTGGCAAGCAGCTTACCCTTGTGAACAACGACCAGGGCAGTATGGCCTTCGGGGATGTCGAGATCGACGCTGCCGCCGGCCTGGAGCTGCAAGTCCCACAGGTTGATCGGCGTGAAGGTGCTGGCGGGGCCTTGCACTCCCAGGAAGTGGCCGGCAATCACCCGCATCGTTCCCTTGTCATCGATAAGAGAGACCTTGGGAATCTGGGCATCGACAATACCCTGATACTTGGGCGACGACATCTTCTCTTTGCTGGGCAGGTTCACCCAGAGCTGGATGACTTCGAACAGCCCGCCAGCCTTGGTGAAGCGGTCGCTGTGAAACTCCTCGTGAACGACACCTGAGGCAGCGGTCATCCACTGTACATCGCCGGGGCCAATGGTGCCCTGGTTGCCTGCGGAATCACGGTGAGAGACTTCGCCGGAGTAGACAATAGTGACTGTCTCGAAGCCGCGGTGGGGATGCTCTTCGACACCACGTCGTTTCTCCGCGGGTGGGAACTGGGCAGGGCCGGCGTAATCGAGAAGCAGGAACGGATCGTTGCGTTCAGCCTGGTGGTTGTACGAGATCAGGCTTCGAACCGGGAAGCCATCGCCCACCCAGTGGGGCGAGACGTTACGGATGACGTTGAGCAGTTTCTTGTTGGTCATGATCCAGACTCCTTGTGTACAGAACTACATCATTGTCGCTCTGTACTAGCTGTCGTCAATCCTGAACAGAAAGCTCGAAGACGGGACGGATGTATCGAGAATCAAGGAGCCAGAAGCCAGGAGGCGGAAGCCAAGGCATCTATTGAACAGAAGTCGTTCAGGAACCGTAATGATCATATCCCTCGTTTGCAGATAAACGTCAGCCGTCGAGCCAAACTTACTACCTATTTGAATCGGAGGAGAGATGACACCTTTCTATGTGTCCGCACGGTATACCCTCCTGATTACGGCGTTGTTCTCCTGCATCCCCACCAGCGATGCACACGGCCACACGGATGATCCCTATTACATGCCGACCGGTGGCAAGACGACATCGACCATGCCACGGGTGATCATTCGCAACATTTTGGAGGATCGTGCCGGGAACATCTGGTTTGCTACGTTTGGCGGCCCGATTCGCTACGACGGCAAAGTGTTTACGAACTTCGGAGAAGAAGTAGGCCTGGCGAAGACTCGCATCTTTTCACTGCTGGAAGATCGGTCAGGCGCACTTTGGTTCGGTTCCATCACCGGCGGCGTATCCCGCTATGATGGAAAATCGTTCAGGAAGTTCACGGACAAAGAGGGCTTGGGTAACAATGACGTTACCTGGGTATTCGATGATCGCGATGGCAACATCTGGTTCGGCACCGGAAATGGTGCCAGCCGTTACGATGGCAAAACGATGAGCAACTTCACCACGAAAGAAGGGCTCGTTGATAACTCAGTCTATGCCATTGCCCAGGATGCTTCGGGGCGAATCTGGTTCGGAACGCAGGGTGGTATTTGTTCCTACGATGGCAAATCATTTTCTAATCTCGAAGACAAGGTTGGAAGGTCGTTCAAGAACATTCGTGCCGTGGTCGTGGACCGAACCGGGAATGTCTGGTTTGGCGGCCAGGAAGGCGCCTTCCGCTATGACGGTAATTCGCTGATGACGTTCACTACCAATAATGGGTTGCTGCAGGATTTTGTTGGTTCCATGATCGTGGATCGAGCGGGGAACGTTTGGCTGGGGCATCCCGGATCTCCTGACCCCAGCGGAGGCGGCGCAAGCCGATATGATGGCAAAGCCTTCAAGCACTTCACCAAAAAGGATGGCCTCAACAGCACGAACGTTTATTGCATGCTCGAAGACAAGGCAGGAAACATCTGGTTCGGCAGCGTCGATGCGGGTGCCTGCCTTTACGACGGCAAGACGTTCACCCACTTCTCCGCCACGACCCCGAACACGAAACCGGCCATCGGCGAAACTGTGTCAGAATTGAGCAAGAGCATCTGGAGTGTATTCCAAGACAAGAACAGTAATTACTGGTTTGGCAGTAATGGCGATGGGGTCTATCGTTATGATGGGAAAACACTCACCCAGTTCACGACGAAACACGGGTTGCTTGGCAATCAGATTCGTGGAGTTCAGCAGTACCAGTCTGGCGACATTTTCATCAATACCACCCAAGGCATCAGCAAGTTCGATGGACGAACCTTCACGACGCTTGCCGCTCCGGCAAATACTTCCCCGATGACCGAATGGAAACTCCAGCCGGATGATCTGTGGTTCGCCGGCGCTCAGAATTCCGATGCGGTGTTTCGCTACGATGGCAAATCGTTACACCGTTTGCAATTCCCCAGGACCAAGCGTGGCGACGACCATTATATGCGAATCCCACGCTCAAAATTTCCCAACGCCAAGTATACCCCGTATGACGTCTATACCATCTATCGAGACCGCCGAGGCCATATGTGGTTTGGCACTGCAGATCTGGGCGCCGTTCGCTTCGATGGCAAGACGTTTGACTGGCTCTATGAAGACCACCTGACCAATATGCCCGAAGGCGGCTCCTTTGGCATTCGCTCCATCATCGAAGACAAAAAGGGGAAGTTCTGGTTCTGCAATACCCGGTTTCGTTACAACATCACCCCGAACAAACCCGCTGGCAATGGACTGGTCGAGTACCAGCAGGAAAAGGGAATTGGTGACCTCATAGCCCGCTTGCGAGTAGACCACTTTTACTTCGCCTCCATCATCGATGACAAGAAGGGGGAACTGTGGATGTCGACGTACAACGAAGGCGTCTGGCGCTATGATGGTAAAACCATGACCCACTATCCCGTCAAAGACGGGACTAAGGAACCTTGGATACAATCCATATACCAGGACAACCACGGCGACCTCTGGCTCGGCACCGACAAGGCCGGAGTGTTTAAGTTCAATGGAAAGACGTTTGAGCAATTCAACCCTGCCGGGCAAGACAAGAGCCCGGACGCCAAGACAGTAGAGAAACCAACTGTGGCCAAAGGCGAGATCGTTTCGGAAATGCCCAAAGACCTTGGGCACGTCTTCCAAGCGAAAGACGGCCGCCATTGGTTTTCAAGCGGCTCCGAAGGCGCGTTCCGTTACGACGGCAAGACGATCACGCGGTTCACGAAAAAGGATGGACTTGCGGGCAACGGCGTCGGCGGCGTTCAGGAGGACAAAGCGGGGAACCTCTACTTCAGTACGAACGGCGGCATCAGCAAATTCGACGGAAGATCCTTCACGACGCTCGAACAACCTAAAGCTAACGGAGAATGGAAGAATCAGCCGGATGATTTGTGGTTCCCTGCTGGACAAGATACCGGCGCAGTTTTTCGGTATGATGGCAAATCGCTCTACCGTTTAGCGTTCCCCAAGACCAAAGCCGGCGATGCTGCGACATTGCCGCGGGACAAATTCCCCAATGCGAAATACAGCCCGTACGACGTTTACACCATTTTCAAAGACAGCAAGGGCCATCTATGGTTCGGGACGGCTGTCCTTGGCGCCTGTCGCTACGATGGGAAGTCCTTTACCTGGATTCCGGAGGAGGAATTGCGGAATGATAATTTTGGTCTTCGCTCGATCATCGAAGACAAGGACGGCAAGTTCTGGTTCAGCAAAACGCTGCACCGTTACGCCATCGATCGCACCGCTGCGGCCGGTCAAGGCGACAAATCGCAGTGGTACAAGAAAGAGAAGGGCATTGGCGATCTCAGCGGAATCAAGCAGGAGAATTACGAATCCTTCATGTCGAGCGTGATCGGCGATGACGGGGCCATGTGGATGGCGATACTCGGCGGCGCCGTCTACCGCTACGACGGCAAGAGCATCACTCCCTTCCACATCAAGGAAAACGGCAAACACCACTGGATTTTTTCGATCTACAAAGACCGCCAAGGCGTCCTCTGGGTCGGCACCCAAGCCCACGGTGCCTATCGCTTCAACGGGAAGACGTTCGAGAAGTTCAGGCCCTGATGGGACAACATAAAACAGCCAGGTATTCATGAGACAGGTGTGCAACGGAAAACTGTCATAGTGTGACAACATCAAATCCATTTCGCAGACCCTGGAAAATGCCATGTCTTACTGATGTTTCACTACGTACCGAATAGGATAACCAGCGGTTTGAAGTATGTTGTCAGGCATTACTCTCCTATTTTTCGCGAGGTTCACATGAAGAAGAGCGTAATCCTATCTGCTGTGTTGTTAATCGGAATGACAACGCTGGTGGCCCAGGATGGGTTCAAGATGCCAACTCCGACGAAGGAGCACGAGTTTCTCAAGCAGTTCGTCGGCGAGTGGGACACCGATATGGAAGCGGTCATGGCTCCGGGGCAAGCCCCAATCAAGTGCAAAGGCAACATGAGCTCCAAGGCGCTCGGTGGATTCTGGGTGCTGAATGAACTCACCGGCGACTTCATGGGTACGAAGACGCTGGGCTACCAGACAATTGGCTACGATCCCACCACCAAGAAATACGTCGGCACTTATGTTGATTCCATGACCGATCATCTATGGAAGTATACCGGAACAGTCGATTCCACGAGCAAGACACTGACCTTGGATGCTGACGGCCCCAGCTTTACCGATCCGAAAAAGACCTGCAAGTTCAAGGACGCTTACGAGTTCAAGTCCAAGGATCACATCGTGGCGACCAGCACCATGCAGGGCGACGACGGCAAGTGGACCGTAATAATGAGCGGGAATATCAAGCGGAAGAAGTAGCAGAACGATTCTCGTCCTCACTCTCCGACCGAGGACGGACGGCAAGTCCGGCTCTGTCGGAAGTCTGGTTGCAAAGCTGAACCCATATCTCTCGACTCCCGGTCGGAGACCGGGCACGAGTAGTGAGTAGTAAACGCCTCACGCCACTCACCGCCATTGCCCCTTCGCCCTATAACAACTCTCCTGTCTACTTCCTCTCCTGGAGATTCTTCGGTGCCAACACTACTAAAACGCTGGGCGAAACGTCTTGCCCTGCTGGGACTCGCCGTCATGGGATCAACTGCCATGCTGCATTCTGATGAGGGCATGTGGCTCTACAACAATCCACCCCTCAAAGTTCTTAAGGAACGCTACAACTTTGAGCCAACCCAGGAATGGCTCGATCACCTGCGCATGTCCTCTGTCCGTTTCAACAGCGGCGGTTCGGGCAGCTTTGTCTCCTCCAACGGTCTGGTGCTTACTAACCACCACGTCGGCGCCGACACGCTTCAGAAGATCAGCACCAAGGAGAAGGACTTCATCAAGACCGGGTTCTATGCCAAGAGTCAAGCTGATGAAGTTCCTGCCAAGGATTTGGAACTGAACGTACTGCTCTCGATCACCGATGTCACCGATAAGGTGAACGGCGCGGTGAAGGCTGACATGTCACCCGCTGAGCAGGGCCTGGCCCGCCGTAAGGTGATGAACGAGCTCGAATCGACCGCCCTCGAAGGCAAGGACAAGAACAAGTCTCGTGCCGACGTCGTCACCCTTTATAATGGCGGAGCGTATCACCTCTACCAGTTCAAGCGATATACCGATGTGCGGCTCGTCTTTGCTCCAGAGAAGGACATCGCCTTCTTCGGCGGCGACCCCGACAACTTCGAGTATCCCCGCTACGATCTCGATATCTGTTTCTTCCGTGCTTACGAAGATGGCAAGCCGGCCAAGCCTGAGCACTTCCTCACCTGGAGTCAGGCAGGAACTAAGGAAGGCGACCTGACCTTCGTCTCCGGTCACCCAGGCCGCACCAGCCGTGGCTTGACCATGACTCACCTGGAATACATCCGGGACAAGCTGGCTCCTTATCAGCTGAACTATCTCCGCCGCATCGAAGTGATGCTCAAGAACTACAGCGACCGCAGCATGAGCAATGCTCAGGAAGCTCAGGAAGACCTCTTCAGCATACAGAACAGCCGCAAGGCACGTCTCGGTGGGCTCGGCGGTTTGCAAGACCCTGTTCTGATGGCTCAAAAGGCCAAGGAAGAAGCTGCTCTGCGGGAAGCGATTGCCAAGGACCCCAAGCTGAAGGACTCCGAAACCGCCTGGGCCGAGGTTGAAAGCACTCTCAAGTATGCCCGTGAGTTCTTCACCGATTACAACCTCTTCGAGCGGGGCCAAGCGTTCCACAGCGATCTGTTCGGCAAGGCCCGCACCCTTGTTCGTGCAGCTGATGAACAGGCCAAGCCCGATGGTGATCGTCTGCGTGAGTATCGCTCCGCTGGCATGAAGTCACTCGAACTGGCTCTCTTCTCTGAAGCTCCCATCCACGAGAACCTCGAAGTCGTTCAGCTTGCTGATTCGCTCGGCATGATGATCGAGCTGGCCGGCGTGGATCATCCGCTCGTCAAGAAGATCCTAGCTGGCAAGTCACCCCAGGCCCGCGCTGCGGAACTGGTGCGTGGTACCAAGCTCAACCAGGTCAGCGAACGGAAGAAGCTGTTCGAGGGCGGCAAAGACGCCGTCGCAGCCAGCGGTGATCCGATGATTGCCCTGGCCAAGCTGGTCGATGATGAAGCCCGCAAGGTACGCAAGAGTTTTGAAGAAAAGGTGGAAGAACCCCAGCGACAGGCTTACGGCAAGATGGCCAAGGCCCGTTTCGCTGTGCAGGGTACTGGCGTTTACCCCGATGCCACCTTCACCCTCCGCCTGGCGTTCGGCCAGATCAAGGGCTTTGAGGAGAATGGCGTGCAGGTGCCGGCCTTCACCACACTGGGCGGCGCGTTTGAACGCAGCAAGGCTCAGGGCGGCAACGATCCGTTCCGTTTGCCCGAAAGCTGGATCAAAGCCAAAGACCGAATGAAACTTGATACCCCCTTCAACTTCGTCAGCACCGCTGACATCATCGGCGGCAACTCCGGTTCGCCGGTCGTCGATCGCAAGGGTGAGTTCGTTGGCATCATCTTTGATGGCAACATCCAGTCGCTGGTGCTGGACTATGCCTACAGCGATGTCATCGCCCGTGCTGTTTCGGTCGATTGCCGAGGCATCATGGAAGCGCTGCGAAGCGTCTACAGTGCTGATGCGTTGATCGGCGAAATACTGGCGAAGTAATTAGTGCCACGGAACCCCACAGGCTGCTGTCCGTGGGCTTTGAGTCTACCTGAATGGAGATCACTTCCCGTGATCTCCATTTCTGTTTATGATGGGATCTCGTTTGTCGATGAATGAAGCAAGGATGGGTTCAAGATGATGCGGATAGTCATATTCATTCTGCTGGCTCTATCCCCCACGACGGCGTTTGCTCAAATCACTCTTTACAACGAAACGCTGGGCAACTTCCCCGGTGACCAAGGCTGGCTTCAATACCTGGCCAATACGTTCACCAACGCAACACAGACCTACGTTCCCGGCCAGGGTACAGAGTTAGTTACCACCAATGGCGTATCAGCAGGCTACTTCAACAAGAACTACTTCACTGGCTCGTACATCAACTCAGCGTTCCCCACGCTCGATCGCAATATCGGGTTCCGCATCAGTTGGGACCTGCTCATTCATTCTGAAACGCATTCCAATCCGAATCGTGCCGGTTTCAGCGTCATCGCCCTGAGCAACGATAAACTCGGTATTGAGCTCGGCTTCTGGAGCAACGAAATCTGGGCCCAGAGCGGCTCCGACTTTCAACATGCCGAAGGGATGACCTTCACCACGACCAACCAAACACACTATGATCTCACCCTGCAGGGGACCAGTTATGCTCTCTTCGCCAATGGCGTCTCCGTCCTCACCGGAGCACTGCGGGACTATTCCTCGTTCGGAGTGCCCTACAGTTACAACAACTTTCTGTTCCTGGGCGATGATACCAGCCTCAACGATGCCGATATCACCCTGGGGCGCGTCTCGCTGATTTCAGCCATCCCCGAACCGGCAACGTGGATCAGCCTGGGATGTGTTGCTATCGTATTGGTCACCCTGGTGGCAAGAGCCTGGCGACGACGTGTCGAGAGCGAGTTGATGATTCAAGCGAGTGAACAAGCGTAGGGCACGCATACGTACCCTAATTCCCCAGCCCCATCAGTAGCCGTTCCAGCGGTTCTTTGCTTACGTTGATAAGTCCACGGTTGGGTTGATTCAAGTCTAGAATCACCCACACTACCATGCTGATCAGGAGGATCATTATCAATGTAGGTATGATGGAAAGAATGTTTTCTTGGCCCTGTCGATGGCCTTGAAGAAACGTGGAGATAGTGGCTGCCAGAACTAAGAGTAACATGATGCTTCCCGGTAATCGGTCGCGCAGTGAGGCCAGGCGGGAAACCTGGCTGCTCGTGAGGCCGTTGTAGGTGACCATCAGGGGAACGGTAACCGGCGTTCCCTCCTGGATAGCGTCGCGCACCTTTTCCAAAAGCGCATCATGCACATGTGCTATCTCTTCGAGTCGCTGATCCACCAGTTTCTGGTCCGAAGGGTTGCTGACCTGCGTTAGCAGCAGTTTGACATAGTCCTTCACGATCCTCAGGATAGCGTCACGATGCTGTGGTTTGAGCATGGCCGCGGTGCTGGCAAAATCGCCTATGCAGTTGGCATCGTTGACCATCATCAGCCGGCGCTGGTCATGCTTGGATAACGCCATAGAAACGGTGAAGCCCAGAAGCAGGGCGAACAGGCCCATGATGGCGTCTGTCAGATTGAAACCGCTGGCTTTTCCGCTTGCCGTCTTCTTTAACCCGGCACGCCAGCCAATCTGCCAGGCAATGATCATCAGGATTGCCAGAAAGAGCGCTGCCATCCAGGCATCGATTTCGAAGCTGAAAATGCCCATGAATTAATACCTGAAGATCAAATCCAGCCCGATGCGGTACTTTTCCATCATGTCGGTCCCGACGACGGGCAGTTCATAGATGGCACCCATCTGGCAGCTTTCGCTGAACTTGAAGCGGAAGCCCAGTGCCACGGTGATCAGACTCTTGCCGGAGACATCAGTCGCGCCGATGTTGAGCAGATCGCCGCCTTCATAGTTGACAGGCTGGCGATTTCCGCCAGCGGTATAGTAGATCCAGTTGATTTCCGCCAGCGGATAGAATCGCTTGAAGAAACCATAATCGATGTGAGCGCTGGCGGTGACAAAGTCGCTGCTGCCCTGGCTGAAGCCGAAGCGGTAGCCGCCCAAAGCCATGAAGTGCCAGTTATCCAGAAAACCTTGTCCCCAAGTTAAATAGGGCATCATGCCCCAGCCGCTGCCGGCCAGTACGGTGCTACTGCCGACGGGGATGTCAAACCGGGTGCCGAACGCAAGAATCGTTTCCTTGCGGGTATCGCGGAGGAAGGTGTACTTGGCACCGAGTTCGAGATCATTCAGACCAGTTCCACCGGAATAGCCGCCAAGTGTGCCGTCCCCTGTTTGCACATGCGTGATGCTGAGCCGATGTAAGATCAACGACCACTGATCGTTGATACTGATGCGGCCCTGCATGTTGATGTCATAAATGTGACCGCCCCGGAGAAGCGAGTTGTCACTGGGAGCAGCCTGGTAGGTGCCGATGAACCGGAATTCGGTAAGAGACCGGGGATCTTCAAAGATGGTCGGGTTCGACATCGGGGAAATGAAGTCTTTAAACTGCTGATCACTACGGGCGTCCCAGGTACCGGGAATGCCGTTATTGGTGTTCCCGCATATCTTGTTCCAGCAGTTCTTGATCGGCTGGTACCACGGTGTTCCCGCTGGCGGAGGAGTTCCCGGCGGTGGGGCTGTCGTGCCCATATAGGGGGGTGGAGGCGCTACGCCAGCTTTGCCAGGGATTTGTCCGCAGTTGAAGGCTTCCTCAGCAGCAGATGTGCCAGGGCCCTGGTAGCCGGCCTGTTGCGTGCCCATGAAATCCAGCTTGGGTTCAGGCAGCTTATCAAGCTCGCCCGCTGTGTAGCGAACCGATTGATATCGGGTCGCTTCACTGGGTAATGGTTGGGTTTGATAGCTGGGGCTGATCGGCGTCAGCGCAGAACGTGGTTTGCCGAGCGTGATACCAGATGATTGCTCGGATTGAATGGCTGATACGGGACGCCAGTCCTGTGCCGAAATCGGTACAGCGAGCGCCAACAACAATACGCATCCGTGCCGGCGAACCATTGTGGCATCCGAAGGTGATAGTCTCCGTTCGTTCATCGGCATAGTGCGAGAAGAAGAGCTGTACTATTTCTGATGAAAGAAGGAATGGTCAAGGTAATGGGCGTGAGGAACCGTTACAAATTACCAACGCCATGTCCATGCAAGGACTATTTCCTGGCTTCGCTCACCGAGATCCCCAACCCATCCGGATCGACATATTGAGCGATACGTGAACCGAAGACAACTTTCGGCTCCTGCAGGCACTTCACCTGATTCTGCAGCATCCGCATATGAAACTCATCCAGGTTCGGCACGCTTAGGCCCGGTCGGCAATGACCGGCGGGTGGATGATCGCCTGTCGGAGAAGCTGTCCCGGTGCTGGAATGCAGCGCCAGCGTCGCTCCTTCGGTCGCATACTCTGTCCACCCAGGCGTCTCGAACTTGAGCGGCAACCCCACGACATCCCGATAGAAGGCCACCGAACGTACCATGTCGCTGACAAAAATGATGGCATAGTTGAGTCGCATCAGTAATCTCCAGGCTTCACTTCCCCCGGCTGAAAACCATGTAGTCGGTCACCGAACGATAGCCGAGGGTGATCAAATCAAGAATGTAGTTCTGATAGAGCTTCCACGGTGCCTTATTGCCCTGCTTCGGCAGATTCGCCAGGTCGCGCTGAACATAACCTGAGGTGAAGTCCATGAGCGGCTCATCTTTGATGGCTCCACGTATCTTCGGCATGCAACTGGTGTAGCCATGCTGATCCATGTAGTTGATCACCCGGCACAGATACCGGTTACTGAGGTCCGCCTTCAGGGTCCACGAGGCGTTGGTATAGCCGATGGCGAAAGCGAGGTTGGGCACGTCGCTGAGCATCATGCCTTTGTAGACCTTGCAGTCGGGCGGATTTACCAGTTTCCCATCTACTGTGAGCGACATTCCGCCGATGAGTTTCATCTTCAGCCCGGTAGCGGTGACTATAAGATCCGCTTCGATCTCTGTGCCTGACTTCAGCTTCACACCTTTCTCGGTGAACGTCTCAATGTGATCGGTGACGATATCCACTGTGCCCTTTTTGATGGCTTGGAACATGTCACCATCGGGCACAATGCACAAGCGCTGATCCCACGGATTGTAGTTCGGCGTGAAGTGCTTCAGATCGTAGCTTTTGCCCAACTCCGTTTGCACGCCTTTGCGGATGAGTTTCTTCATCAGGCCCGGTGAGCGGCGCGAGAGCTGGTAGAAGAGCATGCTCATCATCACGTTTTTCCAGCGCGACAGGTTGTGGGCCATTTTGCTGGGGAGGAACTTTCGCATGCCGTTGGCCAGCGCATCCTGCGAAGGCATCGAGACAATATAAGTGGGCGAGCGCTGCAGCATCGTGACGTGGGCCGCGGTCTTTGCCATCTCCGGCACCAGCGTGACAGCCGTCGCTCCACTGCCAATCACCAGCACCCGCTTGCCGGCGTAGTCGATGTCCGTCGTCCACTTCTGTGGATGCACGGTACGGCCCTGAAACCGTTCTTTGCCGAGGAAATCGGGCAGGTAGCCATTGTCGTAATCGTAGTAGCCGGTACAGCAGTAGAGAAATCGGCAGGTGATCTGTATCCGTTCCCGGCTCGGCCCCCGTTCGACGTCGATCGTCCACAGTGAATCAGCCGAAGTCCACGATGCCCCGACCACCCGATGCTGATAGCGAATCTTCTGATCGATGCCGAACTCATGGGCAGTGTCCCGAATGTAGTTCAGAATCGAGGGCCCGTCAGCGATGGCTTTGCCATCCTTCCACGGCCGGAACGGATAGCCCAGCGTGTACATATCCGAATCGGAACGGATGCCGGGGTAGCGAAAGAGGTCCCATGTGCCGCCGATGCAGTCACGGGACTCGAGGATAGCATACGTCTTCTTGGGGCAGTCCTTTTGAAGATGATATCCCGCACCGATGCCCGACAGACCGGCTCCGATGATCAGGACGTCGAGATGTTCAGAGGGCATGGAAAGACGCTCGCCAGAAATGCTTTCAGTATCAGTTTACATGAGGAAACATTAGTTGACGCAGGACAATTGCGATTTATCGCGGAGGGATTCGAGTCAATTCTTCTCCCTCAACACCTCCCCCGTCTTCGCCAGCGTCAGATAATCGCCCAACCACGTGGGGAACAACTGGCTGAGGGCAAGAAGAAAGTGGTTGCCGAAAGGGAAAGCGATAAAGGACTTCTGCTTTTCGATGCCGGGCATCATCCTGCTGACTGCGTACTCCGGGGTGAGGATGCCGGGAGTGGGTACGCCGAGCATAGCGTTCATCTGCGAACGGATGTAGCTGGGGCAGATCGTCGTGCAGCGGATGTTGTACTGTTTCAGTTCCACTCGAAGACTGTCCATGAACGCGCTGACGCCCGCCTTGCTGGCACAGTACCCCGCCATGTGGGGCAGGCCCCGATACGATGCCAGGCTGCTCAGCGCCACGATGTGGCCACGCCGCCGTTCGATGAAGCCGGGAATGATCGGCTCCAACGTATTGGCGGTGCCTATGAGGTTGATGTTGACCTGCTTGGCAAAAATCTCGGCACTGAACCCCTTGATCGGGTTGTTGAGCGCAACTCCGGCGTTGGCGATGACGATATCGGCCGGGCCTAGCTCCGCTTCCAGTTTCTTCACTGCCTCGTGCATCGCATCACGCTGCGTGATGTCGCAGGCAGCACACGCCAGCTTGCCAGGAGAGCCAGCCTTCTTCAGTTCATCTACGAGTTGTTGCAACGGCTCAAGGGAGAGGTCCATCACTCCGACATGCGCACCGCGCAGAGCGAATTGCTGGGCCAGCAGACAACCAATGGCCCCGGCAGCACCGGTAATCAGAACCACCTGGTTTGCATAACTGACCATGACTAGCTGCCCCTTGGGTGACACACAACATAAACCGAAGAGGCATTCTACTGGCAAGGTACATCACCGTGTCATGATGTAAGAAATCAAAGATCGTGACAGGGGTCAACGGTACTCCGTTGCCCCCTGGCAAAACGCGCAACACCTTTGCCAGGATGCAGGGGGCAGACGAGTACATCTGATCCCTGCCCCGACTATTCCCGTTTGGTTGCTGCGACGATTCACGGTATGATGAGCCAATCAATATTCACCAAGCCCCGAGACGATTTTCATGTCTACGCCGGTCTTGACCGAAACGATCCCACCGAAAGCCGTCCCTAATTGGCGTAACAGCTACGCTCTGACCGTGCTGCTCCTTGCAGTCCTGGCCTTCGTCACGCCCATCTTTCGTGAGGAGAATCCAGGGGGACGAATTGGGGCACTGCTGATCCTCGCGGCCATCGTTGAACTGCTCTACAGTTTCAAGCGCACCACTCGATCCGGGCAACTCTCCTCCTGGCTGGAGGCGGCTATCACCCTGGCCATGGGGCTGTTACTGATTAATTCTCCTCTGTTCGCTGCCAATGCCCTGCTCTACCTATTGGCAGGATGGTTCGGCCTCGATGCGTTCCGCTACTTCGTTCAGATGTTGCGAGGAAGCCGAGTTAATCAGTCAAGGCAATATCTGTTGTTGTGCTGTCTGGGGAATCTCCTGGTCGTCGGCATCCTGCTGATCTTCAGAGAGAAGGCGCTGCATTGGATGCTTCCCCTCGCCGGCGGCCTGCGCATGATTGGCGTAGCATCGAACATGGTGATCGCCCCGATCTTTTCCCAGGCCGATGCGGGAGACACCATCCTCAGCGATCTGAACCTGCCGGATTGCGACGAAGTGAAGAACGTCACCGATCGCATCGTGACGGAAGAGAAAGCGCGAGCCTCCATTGATCGAGGCTGGATCATCGGTTTCGTCCTCACCCTGTTCGCCATTCATCTCAGCCGGATGGGATTTGATCGCTCCGCACTGGGCATCCTGTCACCGATCCTGGCTGTGTTGGGCGACCTCTTCCTGGGCCTGATGATAGCGTTCATCCTGGTAATTCCGTTGCGAGTATTCTGGCTGCGGTCGACTCGATTCATCGAACGCAGGCTGTGGAACTGGTGCTTGAAGAGTCCGGCCGAACAGCGTGGCTGGGGTCGCCGTGGCGCGCAGTGGATGCTCACCCGCCGGCTGCGTTCTTCGATTCGGTTGCGGCAGGCGAGGCTCTCCCTGCCCTCAGCCTTCAGTCGGGCCATGCAGATCGGCCTTCCGCTGGCAGCGATTGTTGCAGCCATCGTGCCGGTGCTGGGCATGAGCTGGTACTTTGATACCGAGAACTGGGCGGCGGGGGCCTGGGATTCGTGGGCAGCCCACCGCACCGATGATTGGCGCGAGGCAATGGTGCAGGCAGTGCTCGATAAGGAACCGGGCGTCGACCTGGCGAAACAGTTCACTGTGCAGCCCGATAATTTCAAGCCAGGGCAGGACTTCTCTTTCCTCGTCATCGGCGATACCGGCGAGGGCGATGCTTCACAACACAGTCTCCGCGCTCAGTACCTCGACACCGTCAAACAGCCTGATGTCAAGTTCGTCGTCGTCTCCAGCGATGTCGTCTACCCCACCGGAGCGATGCGCGACTACGAGGCCAACTTCTGGCTGCCTTTCATGGGCACCACCAAGCCGGTCTACGCCATTCCCGGCAACCATGACTGGTACGATGCCCTCGAAGCCTTCGTGGCCACATTCTACGAACCGCAGGCAGCACGCACCTCGATGCTGGCCCGCATCGAAGTCGATAAGCGCATCACCACAACCTCCGAGAAGAAGATCGATCAACTCATTGCCACGGCAACCCGGTTGCGAGGCGAGTATCGTGTGCCGACTCAGTTTCAGAAGGCGCCCTACTTCCAGTTCCAGACGGATCGCTTCGCTCTCTTCGCCATCGATACCGGCGTCGTCAAGCGAATCGACCCGGTGCAGATGAAGTGGTTCAAGGCTGCGCTCGCCTCCGCCAAGGGGAAGACCAAGATGGCCATCCTCGGTCACCCCCTCTATGCCGGCGGGCAGTACATGGCTGAGGATGAACCCGACTTTGCCGAGATTCATGCGCTGCTGAAGGAACACGAAGTCGCCATCGTGATGGCGGGCGATACCCACGACATGGAGTACTACTTCGAGAATCCCACGGGTGGGAAGAAGGCTGCCCATCACTTAGTCAACGGCGGCGGCGGAGCCTACCTGAGTTATGGCACCTCGCTCGCCTGGCCTGCTCAGCCCCCGACGAAAGAGTGGGCCTACTACCCTGCCAAGGCCCAGGTGATGGACAAGATCGCCGCGACCACCCCGACCTGGAAGTGGCCCGCCTGGTGGTGGACGAAGAACATGGGCGGTTGGCCCTTCTCGGCAGAGTTTCTCTCCGCCGCCTTTGATGCCAACGTCGCCCCTTACTATCAGAGCTTTATGGAAGTGCGTGTTGAACTGAGTAAGAACCAGATTCGACTTATTCCTTACGGCGTGCATGGCCGGCTGAAGTGGTCGGATTTTGATAGATCAGCCAGCACCATCCCCGCAGGATCGACACCCGACTCGCTGGTAGAGTGGATCATCGAGATGCCGAAGGGTTGAGTACAAACTTGAAGGCTGTGGTTAACCGATTCTGGTAATCGACAGGATACTCATGGCCGACGCCTTCTTCCTCTTCTGCCAGCACGGTTATTCCCGCTGAACGAAGCTGTGCCGCCATCGCTTGGCTGCGAGGGAGCAACCGATCGACCTTCCCCGACAGCAGGGCGACCCGAAAGGCTTTCTTCAGGGCAGCAGCTTTCCAGAAGTCAATTCCCGAAGATTGACTTAAGCTGTTGACCACAACCGTTCCAGCGAACCGCTCAGGATATTTGCCTTGTAGATGCAGAGCCACCCCGCCTCCTTGAGAATACCCAGCCAGGAACATTCGGTCTGAAGCAATGTTGAACCGGGAACGGGCTTGCAGGATGGCCTCGTCTACCCTCTTCTCGGCGCCAAGAAGATCATAGTAATCGAGAGCAGTCGAGTCCTTGGCACCAGGCCGATGCCAGCCATAGAACATGGGCCGAATCTCGGTCACACCCCGAGGAGCAACCAGCACCAGCCCCAACTCGTCTACAGTCTGCTTCCAATAAGGGACCTCCGTTCGAGGCCCGGCACCAAGGCCTTGCAACAAAACAACCAGCGGCGCGGCCTTGCTGACCTCGACTCCCTTGCCCGCATAAAGAACGAACATCTCTTTCTGGCAAGCTGTGGCGTCGGCTACCAGTTGTGTGAACTCTTTGCGACTGCGGAGCTCTTTGAAGTCTTCAGTTTGTTCGAGTTGCTTCAGATCGCACCAGCCAAAAGAGATGGCCTGCCCCAGCGCTGCCAGGGCTTTGTCGCCTACCCCCTGGCGAGCACGACAACAGGCCAGTTGATAATGGGTTGTTGGCTCAAAGGGGAAGGTCTCCAGGATCTTTTCATACGAAGTGGCTGCCTGCCCGTAGTTCTTCCCATCCATGGCTTGCTGGGCAGCCTGCCAATGGGTATTGAACGCCTTGAGACGCTCGCTCTCATCGGCATGTATTGTGGGTATACCAGCCAGGAGGAACATGAGCAGGAACATAAACGAACTCACTCTCGATGCGCTGGCTCGCAGCGTACTTCGGTCTTCACCGAACTGGCGATGAAGCATTCTTCATGCGCTTCATGGTGCATGGCTTCGTTCTGTTCCCTCGTGGGCCGGTGATCACCGGAGAACTTTACGTCTGGCCGAAGCGTCACCACGGTCATTGCGAGTTTGCCGTCCTCGTTCTTGGCTAATATCCCGATGGCCTCATCCCGATAGTCGTCAATAACGAACTTACGCCGGGCGGCAATGGACAGGAAACACAACATGTGACAACTGGCCAGCGATGCAATGAACGCTTCTTCCGGATCAACCGCATTCTCTACCGAGTAAGGCAACTTGACCACATGGGGTGACGAGGAGCCTGGCACCGTGACGCCGCCATCAAACTCCCAATGATGCCCCCGGCTGTAGCGGTTGTCAGTAAACGTTGCATCCTGGCGGTGCCAGTGAACGGTCGCTGTATAGTGGGCCATGACATCATGCCTGAGGTAGCCGAAGCGTAAGACTTCGGTATGCGATGCCTTGCAGATTGACTGAAGTCTTACGGCTTCAGATACTTAGTTATCGTATCAGGAAGCATAGTCCTGAGCATTCGGCAGGCCGCCTTTGACTTTGATTTCTCCGGCGTCGTTGAGTTCGAATTCTGAGGAGGTATCCGTTTCTCTTTTCTTCTTGTGTTTGTGGGTTCCATAGCCGCCGCACAGTTGGTGGCGTAGCACCTTGCGGAGTTGATCGGCGAGGTTGCCTGCATGGCGCATCTCGAAATCTTCCTTGCCAAAGATATCGGTTCCCAGGGCCATACTCCCCAGTTCGCCATCAAGGTACAACAGGGTCACGGCTTTATCCTGGCCTTCCAGCTTCAGTCGCACTTCTTCACTTTGCTGCTTAATGGTGTACTTCAGGTCCAGGTGCGGCCAGCGCATCCTATAGAAGCCTTGCCGTTGCAAATGCTCTTTGGTGAGAGCATCGTAAGCGATCAGCTCTTCCGCATGTGTATCAGGATGGAAAAAGTAGAGCTTGGGCCACTCTTCCTTGTTCTTGAGAGCCAGTTTGGCAGCTGCAATGGCCTTGAGAATGGGGATTTGCGGTTTGGCACGCCATTTGGTACGGAGGATGAGGTACACGATCCCACCCGCGGCACCTAATGCCACCATCGACCAGAAGATTAAGCCGAGCATATTGACCTCGCTTCGGTCAAGCGACCAACTGGAGAGAACTAAATGCTAACGCAGAGTGATAAATGTGGATAGGGGAATCTCTCCATTTAGAGGCGTCTTCATTGTCATTGTTCTGTCACAATTGACGCGTATGGTTTGGGAAGAATGTGGCAGGCCGAGTGCTGTAGCGACTTGATATTCTCAGATGTGTTCATTCACTGGCAAATGAGCTTACGGCCCCGGTTGGAACCCGCCGACAGCGAACTGGGTCCCCATTGTCGTCAGTAAGTCCCAGAAGAAGATGCCCACCACGATGAAGACCGCCAGGGCAATCACATACAGATTCTGACGGAAGGGAATGGGTAGCGGAGACGGTTCATTGGCTGCATCCAGCAGAGCGATCTTCAGCAGCTTGCCATAGTAGCCCAGAGCGATGACAGTGTTCACCACCCCGATGCCGAGCAGCACCCACAGCACCGGTCGATCCTGAAGTTGAGCCTGCTGAACCAGGCATGCGAAGACTTCATATTTGGCGAGGAAGCCGGCAAACGGAGGCAGTCCCACCAAACCCACGATGAAGATCGCCAGTGCCACAGCCTGGATTGGCGCTCGTTTGAGCAGTCCCGTCAAAGCAGCCAGGTCTTCCCGATGCGTTGCATTACGCACAAAGCAGACGATGGCGAACACGCCCAGATTCATGAACAAATATGGCACCAGGTACAGTAGCGCTGCAGCCAGCCCATCACGAGTCAATGTCGCCAGGGGCATCAACAGATAACCGGCATGGGCAATCGTCGAGTAGGCCCAGAAGCGTTTGAGGTTGGTCTGCGGATACGCCGCCAGGTTGCCCCACGTACACGTCACGCCGGCTATCACGGCAACGGCGATGGAGAGCGACGGAGCGATGTGCGTCCAGGCAGGGGCGTTGGTAACACTAAGGCCCGGCACACCACCCATAAGCAACAGAATGATTCGTCCCATCAGAGCCAGTGCCGCTCCCTTGGAAGCAATCGAGAGAAATGCTCCCACTTCTGCCGCCGCCCCTTCAAACACATCCGGGCACCAGAAGTGCATCGGCACCAGCGAGAGCTTGAATGCCAGGCCGAGCAGGATGAAACCGATGCACATCCAGTAGAAGGCATCAAGCCCGCCGCTCTGCATCAGCGTGTGCAGACTCAGGCACACATCGGGGAGGTAGCCGGTGCCGAGCGGACCGCAGAGCAGACTGATGCCGTAAAGCAGCATGCCCGAAGCACCCCCGCCATAGACGACGTACTTGAGCGCCGCCTCGCTGCTTTGGCGTTTGCCTTTGAGGAACCCCGCGAGCACGTAGCTGGGCACGCTGGCCATTTCGATAGCAAGATAGACCATCAGAAAGTGTTGCGCGGAAGCCATCAGGCACATGCCGAGGGTGCCGCCCAATAGCAGCACGTAGAAGTCAGCCGAGTCTTCTCGATCAGGCACTTTTGTAAGAATCGTCAGGAGGATCGTCAGCGACGACGCTCCCAGAATCAACATCCTGCTGAACGCTGACAGACCATCGAAGACGATCATGCCGCTGAACAGATCACGGGCAGGAGAAGCTGAACCGAAGGGAAAGCTCAGCCACTGCCCTGAACTTACCAGCAGCGCCACCAGGTTGGCGACGAGGGCGACGAAGCCTAGATGCCAGCGATCCAGCGCGGGGAAAAGCCGCAAGAACAGCAACAGCGCGATGGTGAAGATCAGAATCGCTTCGGGAGCGAACACAAGCAGATCGCCAAGCATCCGACTGTTCAGGAAATCAAGCTGGATCACGTTGCTGGGCATGTCAGCGTGCCGTCACCTGTGCCAGGAGTTGCACCAGCCCCGTCAGCGTGGGATCGAGCCAATCGAAGACGAGCATTGGCCAGACGCCAAGCACTACCGTCATCACCGCAAACACGCCGGCAATGAACCCTTCCCGACCATCGAGATCATCCAGTGCCAGACCATCTTTACGGTGGCCGAGAAGCATCCGTTGCAGCGTCCAGAGAATGTAAGCAGCGGTGATGACCAGTGTTCCTGCAGCAATCATGGTGAAGGTCTGCCCCGCCGCCGGCCAGATATCAGGCCGGAAGTTCCATGTCCCCAGCAACACACAGAATTCGCCGATGAAGCCACACAACAACGGCAGCCCCATTGCTCCGAAGAAGATCACCATCGTCAGCCCGGCCCATGTCGGCATCGGGGTCGTCAGTCCGCCCATGCGGTTAAGATCATAATGCCCGATTCGATCATAGAGCACCCCTGCCAGGTAGAACATCCCCGCCGAGGTGAACGCATGGGCGATCATCTGGAAGACTGCCCCCTTCATGCCCCACGACCAGTACTGTGCCGACTCTGGTGTCGCCCATACAGCGATGCCGAGCAGCACATAGCCCATGTGGCTGATCGAACTGTAAGCGATGAGCCGTTTCAAGTTGGTTTGAGCGAGTGCCACCAGAGCCGCATAGACGATGGCGATGATGCCCAGGAGTCCCATCATCCACGCCAGTTGATTCGCTGCCCACGGACAGATCGGGATGGCGATACGCAGGATACCGTAGGCTCCAGTCTTCAAGAGAATGGCCGCCAGGATCATGCTGATGGGAGTCGGCGCTTCGACGTGGGCATCGGGCAGCCAGGTGTGCAGTGGAATGATCGGCACCTTGATGGCAAAGCCCAGGAAGAGCAGAATGAAGCAGAAGAGCTGGAACTGCGGCGACATCGCCTGCCAGTGCAGCTTTTTCTGCTCAGCATCAACGAGTTGATCACGCAGCCCCTGGTCTTCACTGCGGTCGCGCAGTTGTTCTTCAAGGCGGTCGATATTGGAATTAAGCTGCGCCGAAGCCATCGCCGCCTCGCTCAGCACGATGATATCGAACGTGTTGACCGGGCCTGTGAACTTGCCGGCATCGTAACGGTCGCCCGCCAGACCCAGAAAAGCATCTCGCCGATGCGCCTCGGCACTGAACCGTTCCTTGCCCTCCGCCTTGGCGACGAGGTCATTGTAATAGGGTCGCAAATCGACGAAGTAGAGGGCGAGCATCGCCACCAGAATGAGGATGGAACCCAGCAGCGTGTAGAGGAAGAACTTGATCGCCGCGTATTCCTTGCGTGGCCCGCCCCAGTAGCCGATGAGGAAGTACATCGGCACCAGCATCGCTTCAAAGAAGACATAGAAGAGGAAGAAATCGAGGGCCAGGAACAAGCCGAGCACCCCCGTTTCCAGGATCAGGAACAGGATGCAGTAGCCCCGCACCGCCTTGGTGTTCTTCCAACTGGCCAGGAAGGCGAGCACGAAGATCGACGACGACATCAGCAGCATGGCCATGCTGAGGCCATCGACGCCGAGAGAGTAGTCGATATGGAAACGACCGATCCAGGCCTTGCGGGCAATGAGGTCCCGGCTCGAAACCGGTTCCGCCCGCCGATAGCTGCTGAGCTGCACATCGGTGCGGGCTGGGAGAAGCTGGGCCGTACGATCTTTATTGGTGAGCTGTTCATCGGTTAACCGAAGGAAGTCGATGAACAGAAACGTGGTGAGGACGAACGTCACCAGCGTGCCGATCAGCGTCCACCAGCGGATGAACTCGGTACGCCGGCTCGGGATGAAGATGAGTCCCAGCGCAAAGACGAGGGGCATCAGGATAATCGCCGACATCATCCAGAAGTCGAGTTCATCCCAGACGTTGGCAAACCACATGCACGCTTCTCAGGAGTAACGAGATGTACTCAAGTTATGGGTAACACCAAGTCGTGGCAGGGGGCAACGGAATACCGTTGACCCCTGCCACGACTCACGACCTTAGTCCTCATGCCTTACCTGGCGTTGGGCCCGGCGCTGGCTGTTCTGCTTCTTGGCCGTGAGCCGACGTTCTTTGGAACCACGGGTGGGTTTGGTCGGTCGGCGCATGGTGGGTGGCGGAACCGCGGCAAGGATGAGACGTTCCAACTTCTCCAGACAATCCTGCATGTTCATCGGCTGAGCGCGATGGCGCTGCGAACTGATCAGAAAGTCGCCATCGCTGGTGAGATAAGTCCGGCTGAGGCTCAGAAAGCGATGGAGCACATCCGGAGGTAGGGCGGAACGCCGGGGGTTCCAGCGCAGCAGCGCTTTGCTCGAAACCTTGTTGACGTTCTGGCCGCCGGGGCCACCGCTGCGGGCGAACTGCCAGGTGAACTCATCCGACCGAATGCGCACCGGTTCCGGCACGATGCCATAACGTGCAGGCAACGGGATGGTGAGATTGTGACTGGGTTCCATCCGGGGAGACATGAGGTTTCCATTTCGTAACCTGTGCCACACTCCGGCGTGTACTCACGTCGGGGTGTGGCTTCGAGGCTCAGTATGTCCTTCGCCTGATTATCGTATTGGCGTCTTGTACTCAGCAACCACACCCCGTCGGAGTACCGACGGGGTGTGGCACAGTTTTCCACACTACTTCACCTTCGGCCAGGTCTTCCCCGGCCAATCATCGGTGCGGAAGGGCGAAGCAGGGACACTTTCCTTGTTGAACAGGTTCACTACCGGGTAGTCACTCCAGCCAAAACGGACAGCGACCGGTTCCTTAACTGCATCGGAAGTCACGATGATCTTGTCGCCATCGATACGGGCCTCGGCGTTGTAAAACTTCTTGTCAGCCCCGGCGATGGTGAAGCCAGTCAGCTTGTCGCCCTTGCAAATCAGGCCGGAACCGATGGAGGTGAAGCTGAGGATAGCCTTGTTGCCTTCGAACTTGCATTTGTCATAGACTGGGCCAGTGCCGACGACGTTCTCGCCATAGACCTTCTGCAAAGCAGCAATGGCCAATCGCTGGCCGACAGGGGCCTTGTTCTTAGGGTGAATGTCGCTCTGATCGGTCGCCGCATCAGTGGTATCGGTGATGACGGCCTGGGCGGTGCCGGCAAGCTTCAAGCTGGTCAGCAGTTGGGCTTCCCGCAGTTCGGCCCAGTCGCTTTCCTGAGGTTGATCAACGATTTTTCGGAACGGGGCCAGTTGCACGAAGAGGAAGGGGAACTCGTGGTTCCAGGCTGCCCGCCACGACTGGATCATCGTGGGAAACAGCGTGCGATACTCATAGGCGCGCCCTGCATTCGATTCCCCCTGATACCAGATAGCGCCCTTGATGGCGAACGGCACCAGCGGACTGATCATAGCGTTGTAAAGGCGAGCCGGGCTGTTGGGACTCTGATCGGGGTGGTTCGGGCGGCGTGGGGCCTGCGGAGCCTTTGTGTTCTCTTCCTTCGCCTTGGCGATAGCTTCCTTGTACTTCTCGACCTGCTCCTGATAGGTCTTTTCGATCCTCTCCTTGTTCGTTTCGTAGTTGGCGACCTGCTTCTTGATGGTCTCCAGGTAGTGTGCCAGTTCGGGGGTCTTCTCCAGGAACTCGGTCGAGGTCCAGGCCTCAGCAGGTGTGCCACCCCATGAGGTGTGAATGATGCCGACCGGAACCTTGCGGGCCTTCTGGATCTCTTGTCCGAAGAAGTAAGCTACCGCCGAGAAGCCAGGCACTGTTTCGGGTGCCGCGACACGCCACTTGGTCCAGGCCTTTTCGGTCTGAACATCGTCCTGTGGCTTGCCTGATGTTATCAGCTTGTGCTGGAACAGACGCAGTTGAGGATTAGCTGAGTTCGCCACCGTTTCCTTGGCATCTTTGGAGGAGTTGACTGCCCATTGCATGTTCGACTGACCGGAGGCGATCCAGACTTCGCCGACGAGCACATCATCGAGCTTGATCGTGTTCTTGCCCTCGACGGTCATCTCGAACGGGCCGCCCGCTTCGAGGTTAGGCAGTTTGGCCATCCATTTGCCGTCAGCGCCCGTGGTAGTGGTCGCAGACTTACCCTGAATGGTAACAGTGACCTTTTCATCGGGATCGGCTTTGCCCCAGACTGGCACGGTGGTCTTTTGCTGCAGCACCATGTGATCGGTGAAGATGCCGTTGAGTTTGACGTCGGCGAATGCCGGGGTGCTCCACAGCCCCCAGATCGCTAAGAGAAAGAGGCCTCGTCGCATATCGATTCTCCCAAGTGAGTCTGCTGATTCAAAGAGTGCTGCCGAAAGCGCCAAAGAGAGTAGCGCGAGCAGCCTCTGAACTGTTCTAAGCTACACCGGAAGAAGGGCTGTGGGAAGGAAAAACCATTCATCGTAGTGCATTTGAGACGGAATCTGTGCCACACTCCGATGGTACTCCATCGGGGTGTGGTTTCGAGGTACAGTACGCCATTTACTGAATCACTGTAAGCGCCTCTTGTGCTATGCACCCACACCCCGACGTGAGTACACGCCGGAGTGTGGCACAGTCTCCACGCTTTTGGACGCTTCCGAATCTATCGTTCGTCTTCTACTACCTTCAAGAAAATTTCCCGCATCCTGGCGGTACGGTTCCCCAGTTCCTTCAGAAACTGCTCCACCGCCTGCTGAGGTTCCTTCACCTGATACCCCAGCCGCCTCACCAGCTTTACCAAGTCTTCCTTCGTCGTCGGTAACGTATCGAGAGATTGTTGATAAACCATGCGCTGCCTGCTCTCGGTGGTGCGCAGGAACTGATAATGATCGACCACGCTCTGGCAGATAATCCCATCGAGCAACTTCACCCCCTGAATGGCCGCCAGGGCATCCCAGACGTTGGGATGAACGATCTGCGGATGAATTCGACCATACTTCAGCAGTAGTAGTTGCACCAAAAACTCGACATCGACAATGCCGCCGACACCGCGCTTGAGATCATTGTCCCCTTTGCTGCTGGCTTCCATGCGTTTCCGCATGGTCAGAATCTCATCAGCCATGCTTGGTAGCCAGACAGGGCCGTAAGCAGCTTCGTGAAGCACCTCAATCACTTGCTGACCAAACAGATCATCACCCGAGACGACTCGACCCCGCGTGAGCGCCTGCCGCTCCCAAAGCTGCGCGCTGCCCTCCGCATAATACTTGCGGAAGCCTTCGAGCGGCACCACCAGGCTGCCTGACTTCCCGGTTGGCCTCAGTCGCATATCGACCTGATAGAGCCGACCCAGCGGACTGTGTTGCCCCAGCGACTTGATCACCCGCTGAGCCAGCTCGCTGAAAAAGTGAATGTTGTTGGTCGATTCACTGCCCTGGGTCTGCCCATCGTCTTCATAGATGAGGATGAGATCGAGATCGCTTTGATAGCTCATCTCGCGGCCGCCGAGTTTGCCCAGGCCGACGAGGACGTAGCGGCAAATGACATGAGTCGGCGTCGTCTCACTCCTCCCCTTACCAAGGGGAGGTTGGGTGGGGTTCTTCGCCTGTTCAACCCCCTCTAAATCCCCCTTGGTAAGAGGGAGAACCGTACTGATGCTCGGAACGCCCCAGCGCTGGCAGAGTTGTTCGTACTCGCGCTCGACGATGTGGCCGAGGATTGCTTCCGCCAGCTTCGACAGGGCAGCGAGCGTTTCCCGCAACGGTTGCTTGCCCAGGATGTCCTGCACGCCGATGCGGAGCAGTTCCTTGTTCTGGAAGCTGTGCAGAATGCGGTCGATGAGCTGCGGATCGGCGCCCCGGCACAGCTCTGACAACTCGTTTCGCAGATCAACTAGCGACTTCGGCTGATCAAGTACCAGTGAATCGAGCAGCTCATCAATCATGCCCGGATGACTCATCAAGATCTGCGAGAGGTACTGACTCGATGAACAGAGATCGACATAGAGCTTCAGGCTCGGTTCATTGAAGCTGAACAGTTCCCACAGCACCCCCTTGGCTCCCAGCGAGGCGGTTACCTTCTCCAAATTGGTGAGGGCCATGTCGGGGTCGGGTGTTTCCGAAAGAGCCATCAGCAATTTGGGGGCGATGCTCGCCAGGAAGTGCCGGCATCGTCTCGTGGGAAGAAACGGCACGGGCTCCTGGGCGAGTAGCTGGAGATTGTGCAGGGCCGTCTGCGGATCGCGGAAGCCATATCGCTGCAGGATGTTGTTCGCCTTATCGATCTGGTCTTCGGGCAGGAGGATGAGATCCGATTCCGGCGTATCGGTGTGCGTGGGGTCGGCAAAGGCATCGTGCAGCAGATGGTTAAGCACTTTGCGGTTGAACAAGGTTACCTGTGCAAACTCCTCCTCAAACTGTTCCTGGGCCAGGAAGATCAAGTCACGGTAACCGAGCCTGAGGGCCAGCCTTCGCAGTTCTTCCGGACGCTCTGGAAGATGATGCGTCTGTAGGTCGCTCAGAAGCTGGAGGCGATGTTCGGTTCGCCTCAAAAAACGATAGCCTTTCTCCAGAATCTCACCTTCAGTGGGGCTGAGGCAATCAGCCCGAAGCAGTGCAGTGATTGCCTGCAGGGTGTTATTGCTCCGCAACGAAGGAAGTTCGCCGCCATTGAGTAGCTGAAGAAACTGGATGACGAACTCGACATCGCGTATGCCGCCGTACCCGGTCTTCACATCCCGGGTATCGTCGCCCTGTAGGATTGCCCGCTGTTCGATCTTGCGCTTGATGGCCTTGATCTCGCCGATCTCCGCCAGGCTCAAATACCGGCGATAGATGAACGGCTCGATGGCCTGCAGAAAGCGCTGCCCCAGTTCGACGCTACCGGCGATGGGTCGGACCTTGATCAGCGCTTGCCGTTCCCACGTTCGGCCTAGCGTATCGTAATAGGAAAGGGTGCTGGCTAATGACCGTACCAGAGGCCCACGCTGCCCTTCAGGGCGAAGCCGGAAATCGACTCGGTAAGCAGCGGGGGCAGTCGTGAGCAGCCTCAGCATCTCGGTCGTCACTCTGCTGCAATACTCTTCATGGGTGGCTGCCAGCTTGCCGGTCGTCTGCCCGTCTTCGTTATAGACGACCATGAGATCGATATCGCTGGAGTAGTTCAGTTCCCTGCCGCCGAGCTTGCCGAAGGCGAGAACGATGAGCTGGCCGAGTTCTCCCGAAGCGGTGCGTGGCTCACCGAACCGGCGGGTGATGGATCGCTGGGCGGTGCTGAGCGCCACCTGCACCGCCGCCTGAGCGACATCGGCAATGTCAGCAGTCACTTCTTCGAGAGGCCGATCACGAATGATGTCGTTGATGCCGATGCGAAGCAGATGCCTGGCTCGATAGTGCCGGATAGCCTTGAGAACAGCC
This sequence comes from Gemmatales bacterium, assembly GCA_035430005.1. Classification (GTDB taxonomy): domain Bacteria; phylum Planctomycetota; class Planctomycetia; order Gemmatales; family HRBIN36; genus JAEUIE01. The sequence goes on along the minus strand of DAOMFV010000020.1, from coordinate 1,980 downwards.
GAGTCCTCGTAGCAGCCTTCGATCTCGGTGGCCAACTCAGTCACCAGCTCATTCAACGTCGGCGTTCGGCGGAGTGGCAGCCCCAGCATCGAAATTGCCGACGGCTGCATCACCAGCGTATCACTGAGAAACTGGCTGGTTCCGAAGAGGTTGATAAGCGTTTCGATGGCCTGCGGATGATCGACAAGCAGCGCTTCAAAAGCCGACAGCGCTCCATCAGCGGTCAGGAAGCGTTCGAGGTTGTTGAGAGCCATGTCAGCATCAGCGCTTCGCAGGAGAAGACTTTGCCACAGGGGCAACCAACGGGCAAGACGTTCAGGCCCCAGCAGCGTTTGCAGCGAAGCCAGGTTACGCTCACCACGCGCGACATCACGCAGTCCCGAGGCGACGAGGGGGGAGGGAGCAGTTGATGCAACTTCTGAAGGCATGCAGATAGCTTATGAATGACCGTGCCTGGTTGCCTTGCGACAATCATGCGTGCGTCTACATATCGAGACCGGAATTAGGACAATGTGACTGCGCCACACTTCGCCGGTACTCCGGCGAGGTGTGGCTACGGGGTACGTCGTCGCATCAGCATTGAAATAGATTAGGTAATAGGACAGGGCGATTGTAGCACACCCCGTCGGCGTACCGACGGAGTGTGGCACGGATTTCGCGCGACAATCGCGCAAGCGATTGCGCTATCATCCTTGCTGGCTAGTCGGGCTGTCATCAGACCGTTAGCCTGTCATCAATCAACACACCGCCAGCGCCTTCTCCAAATCGGCTTGCAGGTCGGCGACGTCCTCGATGCCAACGCTTAACCGAATTAACCCATCATCTACACCTCGCTTGAGCCTTATCTCCGCGGGGATGCTGGCATGCGTCATCGTAGCAGGATGATTGACGAGCGATTCAACTCCGCCGAGGCTCTCCGCCAGGCTGAAGAGTTTGGTCGTGGTCAGGAACTTCATCGTCGCCGCCTTGCCGCCGACGACGCGCATACTGACCATGCCGCCGAAGTCGCGCATTTGCTTCTTGGCGAGTGCGTGGCCGGGGTGAGACTTGAGGCCGGGGTAGTAGACCTGCTCCACCTTGGCATGATGTGCAAGCCAATCAGCAAGGTGCTTGGCGTTCTGGCAATGCTTTTCCATGCGAAGAGCCAGCGTCTTGACGCCACGCAGGGTGAGGTAGCAATCGAAGGGGCCGGGAGTGCCGCCGGAGGCGTTCTGATGGAACTTCACCTGAGTGACCAAATCCTTCTTGCCGACGAGACAGCCGCCCACGACATCAGAGTGGCCGCCCAGGTATTTGGTGGTACTGTGCAGCACCAGATCAGCCCCCAGATGCAAGGGCTGCTGTAGATAGGGTGAAGCGAAAGTGTTATCGACGATCAGCGTCGCGCCAGCCTTCTTGGCCAGCTCAGCGATGGCAGCGATATCAATGATCTGTAGCATCGGGTTGGTCGGCGTCTCGACCCAGATGAGCTTCGTCTTCGGCGTGATCTGCGCAGCAAAGCCTGCCGGGGAAACGTCCTCGGTATACTTGGGAGACAGACCCCACGGCCGATAGACTTTTTCGAGAATGCGATAGGTGCCACCATAGAGATCGGCGTTGGCCAGCACTTCATCGCCCGGTTTGACGAGGGCGGCGAGGACGGCATTCGTCGCCGCTAACCCCGAAGCAAAGGCCAGCCCCATGTCAGCGCCTTCGAGGGCAGCCAAGCACGTCTCCAGCGCGGTGCGCGTCGGGTTGCCGCTGCGGCTATACTCGTAACCCTTGTGGTTACCCGGAGCGGCCTGGGTGTAGGTGCTGGTCGCATAGATGGGGACGATGGTCGCCCCGGTAGCGGGGTCAGCATCCTGCCCGGCATGGATGGCACGGGTGGAGAAGCCGAGATGATCGAAGCGTTCCATGATGGGGGATTACCTCTGAGGAGCCAGGTTTGATGACAGCCCGACGCGCTAGCGAGGGTGGACCTTGCGATTGCACGCGCCC
>DAOMFV010000019.1:0-55982 GCA_035430005.1 Gemmatales bacterium | reverse complement strand
TAGCCGTTTTACCCCTTTTAGGGAAGATACAAGTACCGTTGACCCCTGCCACGCCCCAATTCTTTACATTGACTCGTCGCAGCTAACCTGTGCCATTTATGCAGCCACCCAGTAGATGTGCCATCATCTCAATGGTTCCGTGCGCCTTCATCCAGCTCATGCTTGTTCGCGGGTATGATGTTAGTGGAACTCCGGCGGCTATCGCCTCGTCTCTATTCCAGAGGCAATCCGCGCATTCCGAACTTTCACTCTGTACCGTCTGTTTGTATGATGACGGATACGCCCAGCGTGATTGTCGGGAGGGTGTCATTGGTGCGTTGTAACGATTACACGAGACCTGCTCAGTACGCCTGTCTTAGCAGGCTTTGGGGTTGTAGCCGCTGCGACGTTCTTGCCATGATCCTGGTGCTCGACTGAAACAGTTGCCAGCAAGGAGGTTCCAGAACCGTTGCCGAACAGGTCGATAGACTTGTGCCATCATCTTGGCAGACAACAGGTTTTGGAAGCGCGGTGGGACAGGACACAAGCTGCCAAAAGGCAGTGAAAGACCGCCCGCTTCCGGACATCATGACCAGCAACCGGGAGTGGGTTTGAGATGCCATTGCTTAAATCGCGCCGCAGCACCTTGAGGGCTGATTCCGCTATGAATCGACCACGTCGCATCAGAAGCGAATCGGCACAATCTCCGCTGGAGACGTATCTCCGCGAGATCAACGAAACTGCGCTGCTCACCGCCAAGGAAGAAAAAGAACTCGCCTATCAGATCATCGCCGGCAACGGTGCCGCCCGGGAACGCATGGTGCGGGCCAACCTTCGCCTTGTGGTCAACATCGCCCGCAGCTACACCGGCAAGGGCCTGGCCCTGCAAGACCTCATTGAAGAAGGCAACCTCGGCCTGCTCCGCGCTGTCGAAGGGTTTGATCCGGGCATGAACACCCGTTTCAGTACCTACGCCAGCTACTGGATCAAGCAGTCGATCAAGCGGGCCCTGGTGAACTCAGCCAAGACCATCCGCATTCCCGCCTACATGGTTGAACTGCTCTCCAAATGGCGACGAGCTACCGCTCAACTCAACGATTCGCTGGGCCGCCCGCCAACACAGGAAGAAGTCGCCAAGGTGCTGGAGCTTCCGAAGAAGAAGCTGAACATCATCAAGAAGGCGATCAAAATTTACAACGCCACGCCGCAGACCGATCAGCCCGAAGCAGGCTGGACGCTGGGCGAGATGCTCACCGACGACCGCACCCGCACCCCGGATGCCGAGATGGTGATGTCGGATGACCTGGTGCAGGTGCTGCAACTGCTGGAGAAGATGGACAAGCGAGAAGCGACCATCCTGAGAATGCGGTTCGGCCTTGATGCTGAAGAGCCGAAGACTCTGAAGGAAATCGGCGAAGCCCTTGGCCTGACCCGTGAGCGCGTCCGCCAGATCGAAAGCGAAGCCCTCGCCCGCTTGGCCGAGAGCCTCAACGGCGAGTAATTGGTTTGACGCTCGCAAAGATGTCAATAAACAACCCCCGACAGGAAGTCGGGGGTTGTTGTGTTACTGGAACGACATCGGTGGATAGTTCTGTTTCCTGGCAGATGCAGACATCATGCACACGGGAACCATCGCACCAAGACAGAGAAAGCCAATGATGATATGCGATTGAAACGTCTCCCATGACTTCATCATCTCACAACCTTCCCGGCAAAAGCATCGTTCGCCATATCTTAAGTTGAGATGCTCATGGCTTTCCTGGTTGCTGGCAAAATAGTTTCTCAACGAGGAGTAAGTGAAATAGTTGATGGTTGCCACCGGGAGGCAGTAAAGGATGACCAGGATAAGAAAGAATTTGAGTCGCACCATTTCAATTATCCAGCATAGTCCATTTCAGTCGTCTTGTGAAATGAATACTGTTACAAGCCATCGTCATAGAATGCCTACCTGCCATCAGGAGTCATTCATGTCTCGTATACTCGTCATCGTATCCGCCATCTTTATCACCACCATCCTCCTCGCCGACGATCCACCCGCCACGCGCGGCGAAGTCAAACTCACCGAAGAGGCTAAACGCATCCACCAGGAAGCGACCGTCGTCGATGGCCATAACGATCTGCCTTACCGTTTTCGGGAGAAGAATGATCGGGGCATGGAGCGGTTCGACATCGCCAAGGGCGTGCCTGAGTTTCATACCGATATCCCCCGCCTGAAGATCGGCAACGTCGGCCTCCAGTTCTGGTCAGCCTATGTTGATGCCAAGCGTGCCAAGGATTTGACAGCGGTGCGGGCAACGCTGGAACAGATCGACATCATCCAGCGGATGATCAAGAAGTACCCCGACACCTTCGAGCAGGCATTCACCTACGACGATGTCCTCCGCATCCGCAAGGCTGGCAAGATCGCTTCGATGATCGGCGTCGAGGGTGGCCATTCCATCGATAACTCGCTCGGCGTGCTGCGGGTCTACTATGGTCTCGGTGTTCGCTACATGACGCTGACCCATTCCGAAACCCTCGACTGGGCCGACGCTTCTACGGATAAGCCCAAGAACAATGGCCTGTCGCCGTTCGGTGAACTCGTTGTTCTCGAAATGAATCGGCTTGGCATGCTGGTCGATATTTCTCATGTCTCCGCTGACACCATGCGGCATGTGCTGCGGATCACCCGTGCCCCGGTCATCGCTTCCCACTCGTCAGCTTTCACCATTGCTGAACATCCCCGCAATGTGCCCGATGATGTGCTTAAGCTCGTTGCCAAGAATCGGGGAGTCGTCATGGTTAACTTCTTCTCCGGTTTCGTCGTTCCCGAAGGGGCGAAGCAGATGGCGACCATGTTCGATGTCGTTCGCAAGCTACAGGAGCAGTACCCAAACGAAAACGACTTCAAAGCAGCCTTCGATGCCTGGAAGAAAGATCACCCCATCCCCCGGGGGAGCGTCCACACCGTCGTTGATCACATCGAACACATCATCAAGGTCGCAGGCATTGATCACGTCGGCCTCGGGTCCGACTACGATGGCATCGGCACCACTCCCAAACAACTCGAAGACGTTTCGTGCTATCCCTACATCACCCAGGAGCTGCTCAACCGGGGCTACAAGAAGGAAGACATCCACAAGGTTCTTGGCGGCAATGCCCTACGAGTACTAAAGGAAGCGGAGGAGGTAGCGGGTAGGCTCGCAAAGCAGCCCGTCACCAGTACCCTGGGGCCGGCTAAGAATCCGTAGGAGAGAGTCATTGCTAATCAGGAAGGTGATGAGGTAGAATACTCTCGCTTTGACTACTGTCGCCCTGACGCCCAAGTCGCCTTGATTTCGCCCACGTTTCTCCCACATTGGTCACTATCGGATTAAGGGGGCAGGCACATGGTATCGTTGCCTTTCTGGTTACAGCAACGGGGCGGCAAGCTTGAGTCGTTAGATGATCACACCATCCGCCTGACCGGCACGAAGCTGCCCGTGTGTGAACTTTCGGTCTTTCCCATGCCGGCCGGGCCGGGGTGGCGGGTAGCAGTCGACCTGATCACCCCCACCGGCAGACAATCGCTCGCCCGCACCGAAAGCCCGTTCGAGAACGAGCAAGCTGCCTGGCAGGCTGGTTTTGATCTCTATCGCAGCCGGCTGGATTCGTAAGATACTTAGCGTTCTTCAGTTTAATGTTCGGAGTTTTCGATGGATCGCCTCTATCGGTCGTGCGTCGCTGAACTGATCGGCTGCTTCCTGCTGACGTTCATCAGTGCCGGGGCGATCTGCATGAACGCCTTTCTGATCTCATCCCAACAACCCGGCCTGGGCTGGCTTGGCATCGCTCTCGCCAACACCATCGGCGTCACAGTCGCCGTTGCTCTTACCATGAAAGTCTCCGGGGGCTTCGCTAACCCGGTCGTCACCATCGCTCTGCTCTTCGTGGGTAAGCTTGATGCCAGGCGATCGCTCTGTTATGTCTTCTCGCAATTCCTGGGAGCTATCATTGCCGGGTTCTTTCTGACGGTCATCTTCGGCTATGCCAGCGATGTCACGAGCAGCACCGGCCTGGGCACTCCGCATAGTGCAGAGGCGTTCAAAAAGCTTTTCAACCGGGATATGGATCTTCAGCTTTCCGCCCTGGCGACACTGACCGAACTCCTGATTACCTTCGGCCTGGTCATCACCCTCTTCGGCATGGCCATCGATCCGCGGGCACCGAAGCTAGGCTGGATCGCTATCGGCCTGGTGACGCTGGCGATGGTCTTGTTTGCCGGCCCGATGACCGGGGCAGCCATGAACCCCGCTCGTTACTTTGGTACCGGCGTCTGGCAGGCGGGTATTCTCAGCGATTGGGGCCGATTGGCCGATTGTTACATCTACATCCTGGGGCCGCTTCTGGGGGCAGTCCTGGCGGCCTGGATTTACACTGCTTATATCATGGATGAGACCACAGAACCAAAGTAAGGTCGTATAATACCAGTGTCCCACAGCGCCAGCGAAGGCGAACCTCGCTGGCGTTTCGGTTTGAGTATTAACACTGTTTCGACCTTTTGAGACAAACGACAGGCTATGCAGACGATGGCGACCAAACGCGACTATTACGAAGTGCTCTCTGTCACCAAGACGGCTACGACGGAAGAGATCAAGCGCTCCTACCGCAAGCTGGCGATGCAGTACCACCCTGACCGCAATCCGGGCGATGCTGAAGCTGAAACCAAATTCAAAGAAGCGGCAGAGGCCTACGATGTACTCTCTGATGCTGCCAAGAAGGAACGCTATGATCGCTATGGCCATGCCGGCCTGAGCGACATGGGCGGCGGGGCAGGCTTCACAAGCATGAACGATATCTTCGATCTTTTCGGCGATATCCTTGGCGGCTTTGGCGGTGGCGGAGGAAGAGGCCAGCAGCGTCGTGCCCAGGGGCAGGACTTGCAGATCGATGTCGAGTTGGATCTGTACGAAGCCTTCAAGGGCACGACCAAGACCATTGAGTTCAACCGTGCTGAAGTGTGCGGGGATTGCAATGGCACCCGCATGAAGAAGGGGAGCAGACCCGCCAAGTGCAACCGCTGCGGCGGACGTGGGGCGGTGGTCAGCCGTCAGGGGTTCTTCCAGATACAGGTTGCCTGCCCCAGTTGCGGCGGCAGAGGCGAGATCATTACCGATCCATGCAGCAAGTGCGATGGGCAGGGGCAGGTTCTTACCAAGCGCAAGCTCGATGTCAACATCCCGCCCGGCGTCGACAATGGCAGTCGCATCCGTCTGCCCGGCGAAGGTGAAGTCACCGAGATCAACGGCCCGCGGGGTGATCTCTATTGCCGAACACGTGTCAAACCTCACAATGTCTTCCAGCGTGATGGCACCGATCTGCTCTGCGAAATCCCCATCACTTTCTCCCAGGCTGCTTTGGGTGGCGAGTTGGAAGTGCCCACCCTTACCGGGGCGGCATCGCTGACTCTGCCCAAGGGCACCAACCATGGCGATGTCTTCCGGCTTCGGCACAAGGGCATGCCCGATCTGAGAGGTAGGGGCCAGGGCGATCTGCTCATCCGCACCCTAATCGATATCCCCAAGAAATTGACCAAGCGGCAGGAAGAACTCCTGCGGGAACTGGCTGAGATCGATCAGAAGCACGTTTCGACGGCCCGCAAGGGGTTCTTCGACAAGGTGAAGGATTGGCTGACCGGTGAAGTTGAAGAGAAGAAGGAAGGGGCCAAGTCATGAGTAAGAAAATCATCGTAAATGAGGAAGCTGCACCGGAATTGGCGAGCGAAACCGTGCAGGAGACTCAGGACGAACTGGGCAAGGTGATTCAGGAACGGGACAAGTATCTCGATCTGCTACGCCGTACCCAGGCCGACTTCGACAACTATCAGAAGCGGTCGCTGCGCGAGAACGAGACCGAGCGCAAGTACGCCCAGCGCGGCCTGGCTCTGGAAGTGCTGCCCGCCCTCGATAACCTTGAACGCTTCCTCAGCACCATCAAGCAGGAAACCGACGCCACCAAAGCGGTGGTGATGGTGCAGAAGCAACTGCTCGACGGCCTGTCCCGGCAAGGCATCAAGAAGATGGCCTGCGTCGGCCAGCCCTTCGATCCGAACCTGCACCAGGCGATCATGGAACAGCCTTCGGATAAGCCCGTCGGCACCATCCTGATCGAAGCCGAATCCGGCTATGTCTATAACGATCGAGTGCTCCGTCCGGCGAAAGTGATCGTGGCGAAGAACGTATAGTGAAATTGTGCCACACTCCGGCGGTACTCCGTCGGGGTGTGGTTTCTAGCGATTGTAACCACACCTCGGCTGAGTACAGCCGAAGTGTGGCACAGTCTTTGACGCTTCCAACGGCACATTGATGCTCACCCTCTACCTCGATGCTGATGCCTGCCCCGTCAAGGAAGAAGCCTACCGGGTGGCCGGTCGCTATTCGATGCCGGTGATCGTGGTCGCCAAGCAAACGATGTGGGTGCCCACCAATGAACTGATCACCCTCAAAGTCTGTCCCGGCTTCGAGGAAGTCGACGACTGGATCGTCGAACAAGCAGGGTACCGGGACATCGTCATCACTACCGATATCCCCCTCGCCGCCCGCTGTTTGGCCAAAAATGCTCTGGTACTTAACCCTAAAGGCTACGCCTTCACCGACAACACCATCGGCGATGCCCTGGCCATGCGCGAAATCCGAGACTACCAGCGCCAGGGCCAGGAAGGTATCCAATCGGGCGGCCCCTCGTCGATGACTCAAAAGGATCGTTCCAAGTTCCTGGCGATGTTGGATGAGATGATCAACAAGGTGAGGCGTGCTACATGAGTCTGCTCCTCAGCGTTCAAAAGGTGAGCAAGGGCTTTGGCCATCGGCCCCTCTTTTCCAATCTCTCGCTCGAACTGCGCGAAGAAGATCGGATCGGCCTCATTGGCCCCAATGGTTCCGGCAAATCGACGCTGCTCAAAGTCCTTATGGCCATGGAGAACCCCGACGAAGGAATCCGCAGCCTCAAGCGGGGCACCAGGATCGGCTACCTGGCCCAGAACGATGTCTTTGAGCCGGGCAAGTCTGTCCAGCAGATCGTTGTCGATGCCCTGTGCAACGAGAAGCACGAAGAACACGAACGGGAAACGCTGGCAGCCATCACGCTGACCCAGACCGGCTTCGACGATTTCGACAAGGAAGCCAGCACCCTCTCCGGCGGCTGGCGGAAGAGGCTCGCTCTCGCCTGTCAACTCGTGCAGAAGCCCGACTTCATGCTGCTCGATGAACCGACGAACCACCTCGATCTCTCCAGCATCGTCTGGCTCGAAAAGCTGCTGCGGGCTGCTCCGTTTGGCTACCTCGTCGCCACCCACGATCGTGCCTTCCTGCGGGCTGTCGCCGATGAGATCGTCGAAGTCAACCGGGTCTATCCGGGTGGTACCTTCCGCTTTGCCGCCAATTACGACGACTTTCTGGTACGCAGGGAAGAGTTCCTCGAAGCCCAGGCGAAGAAGCAGGAATCGGTCGCCAACCAGGTGCGGCGCGAGACCGAATGGCTCGGCCGTAAAGCAGCTGCCCAAACCCGCAAAGCTGCCAGTCGGGTGGAAGATGCCTATGCCCGCCGGGAAGAGTTGGCCGAGTTGAACTATCGAACCGCTTCGAGCAGCACCGCAGGCATCGACTTTGTCGATACCGGCAGGCAGACCCGCAAGCTGCTCACCGGAGCCGGCCTCTCTCATTCTCTCGGTGGCCGCAAGCTCTTTCAGAACGTCGATCTGCTTCTCAGTCCCGGCACCAAGTTCGGCCTCCTCGGAGCCAACGGTAGCGGCAAGAGCACGCTCCTCAAAGTGCTGGCTGGCATCATCAAGCCCGATGCAGGCGCGGTGAAGTGTGCCGACAATCTTCGGGTCATCATGTTTGAGCAGGGGAGGTCAGCCCTCAAACCGGAACAGACTCTGCGGGAAGCCCTCGGTGGTGGCACCGATATCGTCCTCTATCGGGACAGGCCGATCCACATCGCCTCGTGGGCCAACCGATTTCTGTTCCCCTCCGAGAAGCTCGATCTCGCCATCGGCGCACTGTCTGGTGGCGAACAGGCGAGGGTGCGTATCGCGCAACTCATGCTACTGCCAGCTGATGTGCTGCTGCTCGATGAACCGACCAACGATCTAGACATCCCCGCCCTTGAAGTGCTGGAAGAAAGTCTCGCTGAGTTTCCCGGTGCGGTCGTGCTGGTCAGCCATGATCGTGATCTGATGGACCGCCTCTGCACCGAAGTCGTCGGCCTCGATGGCGATGGCAACGCCGGCTCCTATGCCAGCGTCAACCAGTGGATCACCAGTTACGACAAAGCCCAGGCTTACAAGATCAAGAAGCAGACAGCAACTCAGGTGCAGGCTCGAACCGCAGCGGCACCGCCCAAGACCAGGAAGCTGAGCTTCAAGGAACAGCAGGAATGGGATCGTATGGAGGCCGCCATCCATGAGGCGGAAGCGACGCTGGCGGAACGTCACAAAGATGTCGAAGCAGCCTCAACCGCCGGCCACGTCGCCTTGACCGAAGCTTGCCATGCCATGGAAGCAACCCAGCAGGAAGTGGATCGCTTGTATGCGCGCTGGGCGGAGTTAGAGGCGAAGCGGAGTTGACCGAAAGTGGCACCATACTTTGCCTGACCATAGAATATCAATTAACCAACTTCTTAACTCTGAACAGATCTCATGCCCACCTACCAGTACCAATGCAGCGCCTGTAAACACTCCTTCGAAGAGCTCCAGTCGATGAAGGAAGATGCCCTCACGAAGTGTCCCAAGTGTAAGAAGAAGAAACTGGAAAGGCTGCTAGGCACCGGGGCAGGACTGCTCTTCAAAGGCTCCGGGTTCTACATCACCGATTATCGCAGCGATTCCTACAAGTCAGCGGCTAAGGCTGATTCAAGTACACCCGCCAAAAGCGAAGGTGGCAGTTCCGGGGGTGATAAAGGGGGCAAGACAGCAAGCTCTGGAGCTGCGGGGAAAACAGATTGAGTGAACACGACTTGGTAATTCAGCCGATGTTGCAAGTATCCTGCCCCACCTGCCAAAAGCGGGGTGAACTGGTCGCCATGTCTGATTGGCCCCAGTTTCCATTTTGCAGCCCACGATGCAAGCTCATCGATCTGGGCCGCTGGCTGGGGGAGGATTACCGCCTGCCGGCACCTGACGTCACGGATGAACAAGAGTCAGACGAGCCGGCAATCTGAGCCAGCCCATTCTCCCAGGGATGGTGGCTGATTTTCTCCCCCGGAAGTGCCCCACGAGAGGCCTCCGGGGGTTTTCGCTTGGCTAGTATTCTCTGCGACCCTCTGAGTTTCAAAAAAAACGCTGAAGACGCAGAGAAACGCTGAGAAGGCCATGTTGACTGGGTAACCTCTTCCGGGTATAGCCAGCCCTCATGAACGACTGGTTTTCCCGCAACAATCTGTTCGATTTCATGGGGATAGGACTGCTCTGCCTGATGGTGCCTGCCTGTCAGCACCAGGGCGAAGCGATAACTCCTTCGCCCCCCATTGATCCCAAGATCGTGGTAACGGAGACGCCTCCGAAAGCGTTTCCTGCCGACCTTGTGGTCAGGCAGGAAATACCGCTACCAATAGCATCGACACATTCGACTACACCGGTACCACTCGTCGCACCAGAAGAACTGAATATCAAGCTGGTCAGTCAACCTCCCAAGCTCGATAACACGTCACTGGCTCAGCCCGTCAGCCTAATGCCCAAACGAAGCGGGATGTCGAATGCTCTCGACAGCTTCCTCGACCATCGCAACGACGAAGCCATTGCTTCACTCAAACAATATCCGACCGATGATCAGGATATCGCCCTCGTCATACTTCCTATCCTGGCACGCATTGAACAAGGCGAAACCTGGGCCTCGCTTAATGGCCCGCAGAAGCTGGCTTTTCTCGAATCGCTGCGAAGCCTGACGAAACGGTTGAGCAAGTCCGCACCTTTGATGTTGCAGAATGTCGTCTTCACCGATGGCCAGCCTGAACGCTATGGCGAAATCAAGCCTCGTATCAACATCAACTATTGTCCCGAAGACATGGTCTACGCCTATGCGGAACTGGTCAATCTAATTGATATGCCCAACGCCGATGGCGATTTCAACGTCCGACTTGAGGTGACGCTCGAACTGCATGGCCCCAACGACAATATTTTCTGGAAGGCGACCAAGCCGTTCCTCAAGCAAAGCAGCATCAGTTCACGCAACGATTACCACGTCACCGCCCGGTTTGCCTTGCCCAAGACACTCGCCCCCGGCGCATATCAATTGGTCCTCAAAGTCGTCGATCGTGACAGCAACCGCACCGCCTGGCAGACCTTGCCCATTCAGATTCTGGACCCCAAATCGAAAACGACGACCCCGCCAAAGCGGAAGGCGTAGAACCCTCTACGTTGAGAGTCCGACGCGCGAGCGAGGGACGCAGCAAACGCAAGTTTACTTTCCCTTACGCGCCGGGCTATCATACACATCGGGCTCTCATTCATACTCATATCCCCTTTTTTTGCTGGAAACCGAAGCCCACTTGGGGCACAATAGAGGCACTTCCCTCCCTCTATCGGTTGCTTTATGTGTTGTCAGATCGTTCTGCTCGTTTGTCTCACGTGGCCCATTCCACCCAAGCCCACCGAGGCGCTGCCTCTTTCAGGGCTAGCACCGGCCAAGCTTCAAAAAGACCTCTGTAGCCTGAGCTATCGCATCAGCACCCAGTCGGAGGAATGCCAGAAGTTCTTCGATCAGGGGCTGGGCTATTTCTACTCCTACGTCTGGACTGAAGCGGCAAGGTCGTTCGAGACAGCACTTCGGCATGATCCTCAATGTGCTATGGCCTGGTGGGGCCTGAGCCGGGCGTTGCAGCAGTGGGGAGCCAAGTCTGCCAAGAGCAACGACGCCCTCAAGAAAGCCTACGAACTCCTTGATCTGGCCAGCTATAGCGAGAAGCAGTTAATCATCGCCCGGGCCATGGAGCGTGGCATCGCCAAAGATGCCCCTAAAGATGGCCCCGCGCAAAGGCTGGCTGCTATCAAGATCATCGATGAGTTGCTTATGCTTCATCCTGATGATGAAGAAGCCTGGATGGCCCGTGGCTTGTTAGCAGGAGATGGAGCGTTCACTGGCGGCAAACCGGCTTCCGCACCCTACTACATTGCCCTGACGAAACTCAACCCGCTTCACCCCGGCGCTAACCACGAACTGCTGCACCAGTACGAGCTCAGCAAACGCCCCGCCTTGGGCTGGGTTCACTCGGTGAAGTTCATTGAATCGTCTCCCGGCATCCCTCATGCCTGGCACATGCAGGGGCACCTCTCCACTCGACTGGGCCGCTGGGAAGAGGCTGGAGTTGGTGCCTGTAAGGCCATCGACCTGCAGCGCACCCATAACCTGCTTTGGAACGTCAAACCCAAAGACGATCATCAATGGTCGCATCACCTCGAAACCGGTTTACAGATTCTCACCCACCAGGGCCGCTACCGGGAGGCCAGGCAGATCGTCGATGAGATGAAATCGCTGCAGTTCAACAATACCGATCACTTTGCCCGGCTGTTCCTGGTTTCCCGCGACTTTGCCAACCTTCAAAAACTGATCGACGAGCTTCGTCCCAAGAACAAGCACAATGCCAGTTACTATGCGGCCCTGATGAACTTGGCCCAGGGAGATGTCGCCAAGGCTCAGAAAGAACTGACTATCCTCGAGGTACCGGAGCCGACCAAGCCTGAACCTCCCAAACCGGCTACGGAAAAGACGACGATTGCCAGGACGCTGCCCATCCTCTCGCAGTTGGCAAACTATGCTCAGGCTCAAGCAGATGATAAAAGTAAAGAGAAAGCTCCACCCAAAGAAGCAAAGCAGGATAAGAAGGTCAACGAAGTTCGTGGCCTGGTTCTCTGCAAGACCGGACACGTCGATCAGGGCCTGGCCATCCTGCAAAAGCTGGCTGATGGATCTAAGAACAACTATGAGCAACATGCCTGGGGCCACGGCGCCTACTACATGGAAACCTGGGGCCTGGCTGCACTTGCCGCCGGAAAAGAAGCGGTCGCGGAGGAAGCCTTCCTGGAAGCCATCGCCCACGACCCGGGCAGCTTCCACGGCGTTCTCGGCATGCAAATCCTCTGTGAACGCACCGGTCGAACGGATGAAGCCAAACAGTATCAAGCGATGGCCCAGAAAGCCTGGCAATACGCTGAACTGAAGACTTTCCTTGACGAAGTGGCCAACGTTCGTTCGCAGAAGCCGAGTGCCACGCTTTCCACCAGCGCTGGACAGTAGGAACATAAAACTGTGCCACACTCCGATGGTACTCCATCGGGGTGTGGGTGCGAGCGATTGAAACCACACCCCGACGTGAGTACACGCCGGAGTGTGACACGGCGCTAAGCGAGAATTCTTCATTCCCACTGAAACGGATCAAGACCGATGTTTGCAACGATACTCCTGACTCTCCTCAGCTTCCCCGCTGACCTCGTCTCCGGCCCACAGGCAGGGAAGAAGATTTACCCCTACACCGCACTCATCGCCACCGGCCCGAATCGGGGCACCTCGCACTGTTACGTCTGCGAAACTGGCGATGAACCGGCTGTCATCATCCTGGCCCGTGCTCCCTCCGAACCGCTCGGTCAACTAATCAAGCAGGTAGATCAACAGATGGCCAAATACCAAAAACAACAGTTGCATGGCTGGGTGACATTTGTCGGCATGAAGCAGCCGGCCCAGGAATCGGAAATTGTCTCCTGGGGCAAAAAACAGGGCTTGAAGACCGTGCCGCTTGGCATCTACGAACCAGCCGAGGGTCCGCCGGGGTACAAGCTCAACTCCGACGCGGAGGTCACCGTGCTGCTGGTCAAGCAGAGCAAAGTCGTCCATAACTTCGCCTACCCGGCCAAGGGGTTGACAGCGGCTGAGACTAAGAAAATCCTCGAACTGGTGCCTACCCTCGTAAAATAATGGTTGGTCCATTCATACGAGAACGTCATGGCACGCACTAGAAAACCCGCTAAACGGACACCGAAGACGAAGAAGCCAGCCAGGGCGAAGAAACCGGCACGCGCTGCCAAGCCTAAGACCAAAGCAACGAAGTCTGCGAAGAAGGTGACCAGGAAGACGGCCAAGAAAAAGAAGAAGTCGATCCGCTACCACACGCCGTTGGCTAAGAAACTGGTTGTTCAGAAAGCCGTTCGTTTCAAGAGGGTTCGCCACCCCCAGGATGGACAGGGTATCGAGTTCCGAGTCCCTGCTTCCTGGAAGGAAACCTGGGGCAGTGAGGACAATGCCCTCTTCTATCCTCCCGTCGCCGGCATTACTGGTCCCACGCCGATCACTGGCAGGCTCTTCGTTCGTTTCCGCCTGGAACCCGTCGGTGCTGCCAACGATGGCGCTGCCTTTGCCTTGTTACTTTCACATCGTACCGATGATTCGCAGACAGTGACCGAGCTCGAAACAGGGGCCTTCATGCTCCACTTCCAGTCTCGCCACAACAGCGAAGGCTACCACGCTCTTGATTACTACTGGTTCCTCGCCAAGCCCTTCCCCCCCCGCCGCATCGGCTTGGCCAGCTTTCTCTTCAGCGGCGTCGCTGAACTCTTCGATGGTGAGAAAGCCCCCGAAGCTCATGTTATTGCCATGCTGGAGAAGGAGATACCGAAGGCGATCTTCGATCAAGAACGGCTGCCGGTGGTGCATGAGGAGTAGTGTAATTACTGGAATCACCCCTGTCTCAACTGCCCCAATCCATGCCTCTGTCTGATGCGGTTTGCTTCTGTCCAAACCGTGTCTTCAATCTCCAGAAAATCGACGAGATTCCCTGTCGTACTTCCCAGCCACTCGGCGGCGGTGCTGACTTGTCCGGTGAACTGTTCGAGCGCATCAAGCACCAGCCCCACTGTCGGCCAGAAGTTTTCGTCCTTTCGTCCTACATTCAGGCTGTTCTCGGTAGGCAGATCAGCGGGCAACGGTTCACGCAACGCCAACCAGAGTCGTTGCCGGATGCGACGAAGGGCACGAGCTTTGTTCTCGTGTTGCGAACGACTTTCCTCGCCGATGACGAGCAGACCGCTGGGGAGATGCCTCAGGCGCACCGCAGAACTGGTCTTGTTCCTTTTCTGTCCGCCCGGTCCGCTGGCCCGGTAGGTGTCTACTTCACACTGGGCCAGAAGCTGCGGGTCGGTCAAGCTCGTCCATATGGAGCGGGTCATGCGTTACTTCTGCTTTGCTTTTCCGGGGGTGCCATGAGGCTTTCTGGCATTGTCAAATCGCTTGAGGAACGCTTTGAAATCGTCACGATCGCGCAGCGGAGCCAGATCGGGATCGACGAGGATGTGCAGGATACGCGGCGGCGTGAAGTATTTCTTCTGGTAGAGATTATTGAGCAAATCGAGCGACCGCTTGGCGAATTGCTCTTTATGCTCTGCTGCGGCATAGTGGGAAGCTTGAGCGTAGCCACAGGCGATGTTGTAGAGCGCATCGAGGCTGTCCTGTGCCTGTTTCGACTGGAGAAAGTCCTCCGCGGAGCGATCATAGCTCTCGACCGCTCCTTCCCGTGCACGCATCACCAGCATGTTGGAACGTGTGGTCGTGCCGGTGTTTTTAAGAAATCCCAGGTGGGGTAAATCCTTCACCATCTGATCTTGAATCATAAACGACCGGTCAATCGTTTTCTTGGCCTCCGTCGGTTTCTGTTGTCGGTCCTGCACTTCACCCAGGGTTTGTAGCGCGTTCATCTGCAGCATGCGGAACATGAACATCTTGGGCCGCTGGGCCAGCATGCCATCAATCAGGGCCACGCCGCGCTTGAGTTCCTCTTCACCTTCTTGAATCTTGCCGCTGCGCACCAGTGCATAACCATTCAGTGTGACATACTTGGCGGTGAGCATATCGTACTGGTCACGATCCTGAACCGTGGGAGCCGATTGGTCAGCCAGCCCCTTCACGATGGCTTGAATTTGATTCAACAACACTTGCACTTCAGACAGCTTGTTCTGGTTGAGTTTGAGCTGGGCCATCTCCACGAGCGGGGCCAGGTAAATCAGTTGATGAACGTAGGGTTTGGCATCCTTCTCGTAGATCGATTTGCCGATGGCTAGCGCTTTATCCAGGTAATCGTTGGCTGATTGCACATTCACGTTCAGGAAATAGTTGCTGAGGGAAAGGTAACTGCGCACCTGAGTGATTTGGAACTCGACGGTCTCAGGATAAGCCTCGGCGAGGGCTTCGGCCTGCTTGGCAGCCTTCTCGTACTGATTGAAACTCTTAACGAAATCGCCCTGCATGACCTGAGCGTTACCCAGGAAGTTCTCGGTCTTGGCCATGTCGTGCTTGTACTCGGCATTGTCAGGAAACTCGGTGCAGAGCGATTCCTGCAATTGTTTTGTCTTGCTTAAGACCTGTTGAGCGTTTTGGGCATCGCCCAGCAACAGATAGAGGCCGGCCATGCGGTAATAGACCTTGGCTGCTTCCCGCCGCAGGATCGGGTCATCGTCCTCCTGTTCCAGGAACGATTGATAGAACTGCACAGCGTCTTCGAGCAGCTTCTTGCGTTCTTCCTGAAGTTCCGGGCGTCTGGCCCAGTTCTCGCCGGCGGTGCGAACGAGCAGCTTTTCCACTGCTTCGACGGTCTTTTCCAACCGCTTTTGCGACTTCTGTTGCGCCACCTCCGCTTTCTTGCGTGCCGTCTCGGCGATGTCTCGTTCAGCCTGTGCTTTATTCCGTTCATTCTGCAAGCGAACGCTGTCGACAGAAATCAGTCCCACAATGGCGGCGACAGCGAGGATGGCGGTGACAATCAACCCCGCCAGTGTCGGCCGCCGCTTGGCTGCCTTCCTGGTACGTTCCCACCAGCCGATGGGACGAGCCAGGATGGGTTCATCGTTGAGGAAGTGCTGCAGATCAGCACTCAATTCGGTGACCGAGGCGTACCTTTTCTTCGAGTCTTTCGACAAACATTTCAGACAGATCGTTTCAATATCCTTGGGCAATCGTGGTTGCAGGCGAGTAGGAGATACTGGTTCGTCATTGATCACTTGCATGATCGTATCGAGGGGAGTGCTGGCCCGGAAGGGAGGACGACCTGTAAGAAACTCGTAGAGCATTGCCCCGAGAGCATAGACATCGACCGTTGGCCCCAACTGAGCTGAATCGCCCACAGCCTGTTCCGGGGCCATGTAGCTCGGCGACCCCATGACAGCTCCGGCCTGCGTCTTTATACTGGCCCCGCCGCGCGCCTCTTTCATCTGCTTGGCCAAACCGAAATCAGTTACCTTTAGGGTGACGGGTGTTTGAGTCCCCCCTGTGGCATGATCGACGGGAACCGCATCCAGCACGACGGTATTGCTCTTGCCTGCCATCGTGCGTGCAGGCTTCTGCGTGCTATCGATAGTGGACGAGTTAGCCTCGATCTCCTGCACCAGAATGTTGCCAGGCTTCAGATCCCGATGCAGCACCCCACGGGCATGGGCATGACTGACCGCGTCGGCAAGCATATTGGTGATGCGGGCCGCTTCTCGGACTGGGAGCGGTCGCCCCAGCAGCCTTTTCTCGAGGCTGCCCCCGGCGACGTATTCCATCGAAAACCAGGGGTGGCCCTGATGTTCCCCCGTTTCGATCACTTGCACGATATGGGGATGCTGCAACTGGGCTACCGCTTCCGCCTCAGATTTGAAGCGTGCCAGATCAGTGCTGCTGGCATGCGTGCCCGACAGAATCATCTTGAGGGCGACAAGCCGATTAAGGCTTTGTTGACGGGCGAGGTAAACGACCCCCATGCCGCCCCGCCCCAGTTCCTTGACGATCTCGTACCCCGGAATCGTCTGTACTCCACTGACGAATGGGACAGCAGCCGACCTTCCCGTCATGAGTGTCTGATCGTTTTCGATCGACGGACTCACCGGTGCATAGGGAATCGTGGGGAAATTAGATATCGGTGTTGGTTCCATTGCCAATCAAGATGAATGGGTGCGATACCAACAATATAGCAGAGTCGGGGAGTAGTCTGGTAGTGGCAGATGAACGAACCAGCAATTGACTCATCGAGTCATCATCAACATCTTCTGCATATAAATTAAATTCGTCTGGACCGTTAGCCTGTCCGCCCCATCCGCTAACGACCCAGACGAATTGTATTGGTGATGCCGGAGCAAGCCCCGGCATCCTCGGACTTTGCTCAAACTGGGCATTTGAACGAAGCCAAGCTGAGACGCTGAGGTCGAACCTCAGCCGTGATTTGCGAAGAAAGATGGCTTGGCTATTTGCTATGCCGCCCACACTCGTTACAGAGAAGTTGATAGCCAAGCCACCTCTCGTCTACCACCCTAGAGCGGGGTGGGGCGTAGTTGTGACAAAGTTGTTAGGAATTATTTCGATATTTAGCCTCCGGCGAGTACGCCGGGGGACAATCACGCGGCAAAAGTAAGGAAGTATGGTGGATAACATAAGGTATATCCACAGGAACATTTGAGAATCGCCGAGCATCGGCTTTTTATTGATCTGGAAAATAGTGATCAGAATTGCGCCAGATCGCCCCCCGGCTTAAAGCCTGGGGCTAAATGAGCTTGGCCCGAATGTACATCGCCGAGGGTTGTCCGGTGCCAGTCCAAAGCAGTTCCCGGGGATCAGTACTTTCGCCGTCATGCGGGATCACCACGAACGAAGCCCACTTCTTTGGTAACAAAGCCGTCTTGCCCCCATGCGTCGCCAGCTTCATCAGCGCCGCCCCATCAAGCTGGCCCCGATCGCGCTGCCAGAGGAATCGGCACTCATTGAGGATACTCAAATCAGGGTTCGATGCCAGGCTGTCGGTTCCCAGTGCCACGTTCAAGCCATCAGCCAGCATCTGAAGATAAGGATGAGGATCATGGCCGAAGTAGGCATGAGTGCGCGGGCAGTAGACCAACGTGGTCGTCGAGCTAAGTTGCTGCCATTGTTCCCGTACCAGATAGTTGCCATGGATCAGATACGCATGATCGAGATCGTTGAGCATCTTGAGAACACTATCGATGTTGTCAAACAATTGATCAGGATACCAGACGCCCAGGTTTTGAAGGAAGTCCCGAAACAGGCCGGCCTTTTCGCTTAGCAGTTGCAGTTCTTCCCGAGTCTCAGCCACATGCATCGCCATGGGGGTGCTGTGAAAGTGGCCATGCAACATAGTGAGTAGGGGTTCCGACACGGTGTAGGGCGCATGGGGGCTGAGACCTCTCCATTCATCATCCATATCGTCATTGACCCAATCGTCGGCCAAACTCAGTGCCAGTTCCACCCGTTCATGACTCATGCCGATGAGTTCACGAAAGACGAGGCCCTCCATGCCCGAAACGCTGAGGGCATCCAGGCTTTGGCCATTGAAGCTGATATCACCCAACCATGTGATGCCATGACGAAGCGATTCCCGAATACCCTCATCAATAGTGGCAGTCCATTCCTCTACGTTGGCTTTGCGACGATAAGCAATGACTTGCACAAGCCAATCGGTGAAATGGGCTGGGGGAGGCAGCTTCCCCCGAAGCGCTCCCAGATCAAGATGCGTATGAGCATTCACCAGACCTGGGATGATCAGCGATTGCCCCAGTTCGACATCGATCTGATGATCCTGCCACGGAACACATTCGACGATCTTTCCCGCTTGTTCGATCAAGACGCCATTCCTGATCGGCTCGCCGACGCCGGTAAACACCCAATCAGCCCGGTAGGTCGTCGGCATTAGTATCTCACTTCATGAAGCTGTGGGATCAGTATCATTCTGGCTCCTGGCTTCTTACTACTGGCTTCTGCTGGTACTCCCGCATTACTTCCTCGCAAAACGGTTGCCCGGTAGTCGGCGTATCTGACCGGTCAGTTCCATCATCAAGAGCGCGCTGTTGATTTCGGAGATGCCCAGCGATGTGGTCGTGACCAGTTCATCAACCAGCGCCGACTCACTGCCCATCGCCTGCCAAAGTTGAAGCTGTACCGGCGTCAGGTTTGGCGGTGGTTCCGTTCTCCGGGCAGGTTGCTGTTTGACGATCATGCCTTCCGCGGTCGTTTCAATCACCGGCAAGGCATCGAGAGCTTCGAGGACATCATCCACGGAACGCACCAGGGTCGCTCCATTTCGGATCAGTTGATGCGGGCCTTCGCTGGCTTCACTATCCACCGGCCCCGGTACCGCTAAGAGTTCCCGGCCTTGTTCACCCGCTAGGCGTGCTGTGATGAGAGCGCCGCTCTTGAGTGCAGCTTCCACGACAATTACCGCCCGGCTCAATCCGCTGATGATGCGATTCCGACGGGGAAACAGATCAGGCATGGGAGCCATCGCCATCGGCATCTCGCTGATAAGTGCGCCGTGCTGCACGACGCGCTCGGCCAGTTCCTTATGCTCCGGTGGATAGAGCTTGGCTAAACCGCCTGCCAATACCGCAATCGTTCTGCCACCCATCTCCAGGGCAGCCGTGTGGGCGACGCCATCAATGCCACGAGCCAGGCCACTCACAATAGTCCAGCTGTTCCGTGCCAATCCTTCGGCCAGTTTCGTGGTGATGCGTCTGCCGTAGGTGGTGCAGTGCCGGGAGCCGACAATGGCGACCGACCGGGCGTCAGCGGGGGTGAATGCCCCACGCGTGTACAAGAAAAAAGGAGCTGTCGGGATATTGCGCAGAGCAGTAGGGTAGTCAGGATGATCAAGATGCAGGAGCGTTGCCTGATGTTTCTCCATCAGAGCCAACTCATCCTCAATCTTCAGTTTGCCGATCGTTTCGACGAGTTGATCAGCAGTCTTCTGGCCGATGTTGGGCACCGTCATCAGTTCACTGGCCGGCGTCTTGATGATGCGCTCCGCGGTCTCGAAGCGTTCGAGTAGTGCCGCCAGCGTCTTGGGGCCAAGGCCTGGCACCAGATGCAGTTTGAGCCGGGCGATGGTTTCGTCATTGAACATGATCGAAGCCTGATAGCCTGTTAGTTAATACTTCTCGAACAACCGATTCTTCCACCACCACATCCGTCTCTACTTTACCAATCCAGCGGGGCAGCACGAAGCGAAGTTGGCCCTGGCTATTCTTCTTATCATGCCGCATTGCTGCGATGAGAGCGTCAATAATCCAGGAAGGATCAAGCTCGGTGGGTAACTTCATTCGCTTGAGCAGCCCAATGAGCACCTCATCTGCTTCAAAGTTACTGCCCCAGCCAATCCTCTCTGATAGTCGGCAGGCAGCGACCATACCGATTGACACCGCTTCACCATGCAGAAGTGTGCCGTACCCCGCAACCGTTTCGATTGCGTGAGCGAAGGTATGGCCGAAGTTCAAAATCGCCCTTAGCCCCTTTGTCTCGTACTCATCTTCTTGAACGACAGTCGCCTTGTGCCTGCAACTGGTTTCGATGATGTGTTCAAGATAGCGGACTTCTCGCCAATCATCGCCGTTCTCTTTGAGCCATTGCACAAACTCGGGGTCCATGATCATGCCATACTTCACCACCTCGGCCAGCCCGCTGTGGAACTCTCGGTCGGGCAGCGTCTCCAGGAATGGCAGATGGATCGCCACACCCATCGGCTGATGAAACGCCCCGATCAGGTTCTTGCCCTTGGGGTGATTGATGCCGACCTTGCCACCGACACTGCTATCGACCATGGCCAAGAGCGTGGTGGGTACCATGAACAGGGGCAATCCACGGTTGAAAGTAGCTGCAGCAAAGCCGGCCAGATCGCCGATGACCCCGCCGCCGACTGCGACAACTAACGTCTGCCGTTCAGCCTGGATATGGACCAGCTCATCGTAAATCTTGGATAAACTCGCCTGGCACTTCTGGTCTTCGCCATACGGCAGCACCATCAGGTGGGGAGTGAGCCCAAAGCTCTTCAGCTCACCTTGTACCTGTTTGGCATGTGTCTCCACGTGACGATCTGTGATGACCATTGCTTTCCGCGAACCGTGATGGGTGCCGAACCAGTGGGACAGGCTGGCGTGCAGATCGGAACCGATGCGGATATCGTAACTGCGCGGGCCAAGATCGACGTGGAGGGTGGGCATGGTATTGCTACGTCCACCCCCGGCTTGAAGAGCCGGGGGCTAAATGTTCATATTGGAAATCATTTTACTTCTTCGCCTCATCGCGCCAGAGCCACTTAAGCGATTCGGGCATGATCGCTCCGCCATGTGCTAGCGAGTGTGTGCCCTGGCCATACTCGAAGCGATAATCGTACTTGCCGAACTTCAGCGCCGCAGCCATTTCCTGGTTCGCCAGCGGCCAGTTGCCTGCTCCGTTATCGAGATCGTTGGAGCCATCCTGTAGGAAGACTCGGATCGGCTTTGGACTCTGTGCCGACTTACGAATCTGGGCCGGGTAGACATGTCCACCCTTGATATTGGTGAAGCTGCCGATGTGGCTCAGCACCTTGCGGAACAGATCAGGCCGTTCCCAGGCGACGGTGAAGGCACAGATGCCACCCGAACTCAGGCCGCAGATGGCGCGATCATTGGGGTCGGTGCTGAACTTGATGCCGGTGTCCTTTTCGATTCGGGGCAGCAGGTCTTTCTCCAGGAACTCGGCATAGCGGGGGGACAGCGTATCGTACTCCAGGCTGCGCTGGGCATTGATCTTGTTCCTATCAGTGATGCGAGTGCCATCGCTATCTAGAGGCACCCCCGGATTGACGAACACGCCCACCATCGGCGGGATCTCTTTCTTGTGGATCAGATTGTCGAACACGAAGCCGAGTTGCGCCTGTCCCTTGGGGTTACAATAGTTCCAGCCATCCTGAAACACCATCACCTTGGCCGGCTTCGACTTATCCATGTTGGGCGGCAGGTAGTACCAGTAGTCGCGCTCGGTATCGGGGTAGACCTTGCCCTTGAGCGTCAACTTGTCGCTCCGCTTCCCCTCCGGCACATCTGGCTGCTTTTTGGAATCGGGCCCCAGTTGATAGATACTATCCGGGCTGGGCCGCTGAATAGTGGGTTGCTTCTTTTCCTGCGACATTGCTGTCGTCAGTGTCACTAGAAGCAAAGATAGTGTCATGATACCAGTAAAACGCAACATTCTGGACATGGTCGCCTCAATCTCGGTGGAAGTCTATTAGCAGGTTACACGATGGGTATGGTGACAGCAATAGGCTACTACTTCCTCATTACCCTCACCCGGAACCCCATCTTTTGGCTGAGGGCCAACAGCTCACCGAAGATATCCCCATATGCCACCGCAATGTGGTTCGACAGATAGTGGGCCATCAGGGTCTCCATCGAGCAGTGCAGGTCAGCCGCCATGAATGGCCATTGCCGGGTGGTGCCCTTCCACCAGCTTTCCCTCACCTTTTCGGGTAGCTCAACACATTCGCCGGTGCCAATGTCCATCCAGGGTTCTTCGCCACGCAGATAGGCTCTGGCCCAGGTCAGCTTGCCGGGCAGGCTCAGGCCGGCGAAGGTGCCGCCGGGGAAGGGGAAGTAGCCTGCTGGTTGGCGGTAGCTGTGTACCCCCTCGAGTGAATCAGGATTGTGGTTGAATGCATACGCCCCGCAACTACCAGAGTTGAGCAGCACCCACAGAAATCGTCCGGTATGTTCCGCCCCCCAGCGTACATCGTGGAACATCACCGCGTCGTGCAGTCCTTTCTTCTGCAGCAGCCGTTTCATCATCTCCATCGGAATCAGGTTGCCCTGATCAGCTTCGGTGCTGGTGATCAGAGGGTGGCCATCCGATTCGGGACGACAGGCTGAGTTCATCAGCCCTTCGCAGAAGTCGCTTGGCGGTAACGAATAGAGAAGACCCAACTGGTACTGCCAGCCGACACAGTCCGCCTCGAACTCCTTGACCAGATCAAGCACAGCCAGGTACATCCGCAGTTGTTCCCTGGTGGCATTCTCGTCGAAGTCCTCAGCGTCCTTTTCCTTCCAGTGGAACGTCACTCCTTTAGAGCGGACGAACTTGAACGCCTGCTCCACTCGTTCCTGCTTGACCGATTTCATGCGCACGCTGATCCACGACTGATCGACCTTGTGCTCAGCGAAGCCCAGCTTTGCAAGAACCCGTGGCCCGAAGTAGCCGTTGATCATGCCCATCGAGGTGTCGCCGAGCATGAGGGCGAGGATGCGTTTCTTCTCCACTTCTTTATGAACGGCATCAGCCAGCTTGTTCGCCGCTTCGCTGATCGGGGCGGTGGCATGGAGTTCATGAGTCGGATAACTGATTTGCCCGGTGCTGCACCACTGATCGAGCCGTCCCATGAACAACTTATCCTTCGTCCAATCCTTGTGGCTGGTCCAGATGCGGCTGAAAGGTCTGTTCAAACTTTCCAGGCACGCGCCCGTATTGAGCAGTGCCACGAGCCCCGGCCAAGTGCCGGAGAAGTTGCTGGCCAGGAGCAGGGGATTGTTCTTCCCCACCACTCCATCGCAAGTATGCGGGCCATACGTCCAGTGGACGAAGACGCCAATCGTTGGATCATCCACCGGGCCGAGCTTGGCTATCGATTCCGACGGCTTGGTGAGAAAACCTTTGATTAGATAGGGTTTCCGTCCCAGCTTCTTCAGGGCAGATGTCAGTTGTTCGGTTGCTGTCGTGATCTGAGGCAACGCCCAATGATTGGGGGTGGAACGATAGTCGCCCGGCCAAAAGAGTGCTACTCGTCGCATGGTGGGAGGATTCTCTTCGGAACGTATCATAGAAGTTGTTAACTGGAATTAATGTAACATTGAGCGTGGATAGCAAACAGACGCAAATTCATGGAAAACCGATGAGTGATGTTTTTGAGCATATCGGCAGAAGAGACTTGCAATCGATCATAAGATGTTGGAAGATAGGCATTTGAAGAGTGGTGAAGAAGCTTTTTGGCTCTTCATCAAATGTCCCGTGCGAAAGGGAGCCGCACAACTTATGAAATTCAGCTTGGTTGTGATTTCGGGTGCGACGACCGGGAAAGAGATTCCCATTCGTCTTCCTGAGTTTATCATCGGACGAGATCCTGAATGTCATCTCCGTCCCGCCAGTGTCATGATCAGCAAAAAACACTGCGCTTTCGTCATCGATGGCGAACGAGTGCTTTTCAAAGATTTTGGCAGCACCAATGGCTCGTTCATCAATGATGTGCGAGTCGAAAAAAACACTTATCTGCAGGATGGTGACGTGGTCAAGTTTGGCCCTCTGACCTTCAGGGCCAAAATGCAGGCGACCGCTGTGATGGCCGCTGCCCCCACGGTAGTGCCTACAGCCGCTAAGACGATAGTGGAAGCTGCGGTCCCAGTAACGACGGCCAGTTCCTCCAACGCCGTGAAGAAAGCTTCTTCGGCGGAGGACGATATTGCCGCCATGCTCTTTAACTTTGCTGACGCTCCCAGCGGTTCGATCGCCGCCGATTCAATCCCCATGGGCAGCACCATCGCCGGCATGTCGGTCGATCCTACGACAGTCGAGCAACCTGCCCTTACCGAAGATCAGAAGAAGGCCGAACAGAAGAAAGCCAAGAACGTGGCAAACACTGCCAACACGCAGAGCGCCGCAGAGGCCATTCTGCAAAAGTACATGAAGAGGCCTCGTGTTTAGTGTCGATGAGGTGTTCACCTGCCCCGAAGTTCCTTCGGGGTTTTTTCTTGCCTGCTCCTTTTCTCCGGATGGTGATGCCTCATGAAGACACATGAAATCGCCATCACTTCCAATGAAAAAAGAACTCTTGTTCGTCGGCTGCTCGCCTGGTTCCATGTCAACCAGCGCGCTCTTCCCTGGCGTGCCAGCCGTGATCCGTATTCCATCTGGGTCAGTGAGGTTATGCTCCAGCAAACACAGGTGACAGCGGTCATCCCCTTCTTCAAGAAGTTTCTCTCACGGTTTCCCACCATCGCTGACCTCGCCCAGGCTCACGAGCAGGAGGTGTTGAAATACTGGGAAGGCCTCGGTTATTACCGCCGAGCCAGGCTTCTTCACCAGGCGGCGCAGCTCATCGTTCGTGAACACGACGGAGCCTTTCCCAGCCAGGCCGCAGATGCCTTACGACTTCCTGGGCTGGGGCGCTACACTTTGGGAGCAGTCCTTAGCCAGGCGTTCGATCAACGCCTGCCCATCGTCGATGCCAATGTGGCACGCGTTTTGTGTCGGCTCTTTGCCTGGACCAAAGAACTAGAAGCCAGGGATACGCAGGAGTGGCTCTGGAACTCAGCCGAGAGGTTGCTCCCGCTCGAACAGGTGGGCGACTTCAATCAGGCCCTGATGGAGTTGGGGCAAACGCTTTGCACGACCGGGCAGCCCAGTTGCCTGCTCTGCCCGTTGCGTGATCTGTGCCAGGGCCATGCCCGTGGGCTGGCGTCAATGCTGCCGAAGCGACGAGCCAAGACTCGGCACACTTTGGTGAAGGAACGAGCGATCATCCTGCGCAAAGGGAAACAGGTGCTGATTGGCCAGCGGCCCTGCCAGGCCGCCCGGTGGGCTAATATGTGGGAGTTTCCAACCTCTTCCGAGCCTCTCGATGCCATGGCCCAATCCCTGAAACTCACCGGCTATCGCTGTGGTGAGGTCAATCCACTCGGTGAACTACAATATGGCATCACCCGGTTCAAAGTCACCCTGGAAGTGATCGAAGCCGGCTACGAGGGTGGTCGTCAGCATCAGCAAGCCTATCAGAAGTTGGTCTGGGTGAAGCCGAAGCAATTGGTCGACTACCCCCTCAGCGTGCCGCAACGGAAGCTGGCTCTGAGGTTCGTGGTCGAGGAATCGCCTTCCCACCGATGAAGCTCGTCTTATGCCGCAACACGCCCGACGCATCCCTCTTCAACAACACCACATCCGCCCGCTGCCCTACCTCGAGCGTCGGCACCGGCAATCCCAACAACCGTCGTGGCTGATCGCAAGCCAGCGGATGCACTTCCGAATAGTTCAGTCCCAGATGTTCCATCAACTTCTCGACACAGGCCGAAGTGAAGTCCCACGACCCGGCCAAGACACCCTGACCACTGAGAATGATCTTCCCTTCGTCGGTGATCTCCACTTCACTGCCCCATGGCCGATAGCGCCCCGGAGGAAGCCCGGCGAGCGGACTGCTATCGCAGGTGACGATCACTCGTTCCAGCGTCTTGCACCGAAGAATGCAGCGCACCAGGTTCCACGGCAGATGATGCCCATCAGGAATAATGCTGGCCCAGAGCGTATCAGCAGCCAACTGTTCCCAGAGAATGTTCTCATGCCGAGGCAGCATCCGGGCACAACCATTTCCCAGATGCGTACTCAACTTCGCACCGGCAGCGATGGCATCACGAATCACCGAAGGTGGTGCCGCCGAGTGACCAAGGGAGACGACAACATCCTGCTTCACCAAATGCTCAATGAGCTTGATCGCCCCCGGTACCTCAGGAGCCAGAGTCACCAGCTTGATGCGGCCCCCTGCTGCCTCCTGCCAGCGTTGGAAGAGACTAATATCGGCATCATGCACTTGTTCTCGAGGATGTGCTCCCCGTGGCCCATCCTCCGCCGAGATGAACGGTCCTTCGAGATGAAACCAGGGCAGGGCATGGTTCAAAGCGGGGTTCGTTTCACACGCCCGCCGCAGAGAAGTCATCGCTGCCAGGATCGTCTCATTACTGGCAGTAATTACAGTGGGGCAAAACGCCGCCATCCCGTGAGCAGCACAGATTTCAACGACCCGTTCGAGCTCTTCTTGTTGGAGATGCGCCGAGGTAAAGTTGACCCCCATGCCGCCATTGATTTGAAGATCGAAGTAAGCCGGGGCGATGATGTCCGCCAGGTGATCCGCTTCCTGCGAATCATCGGCTGCATGCAAAGAAGCAATTTGCTCCCCTTCGATCACAAGATCAAGCAGCTCTCCAGTTCGATAATGATAACCACGTAGCAGCATGAACAGAATTACTCAGTATTAGTAGGCTGTGCCACACTCCGGCGTGTACTCACGTCGGGGTGTGGTTGCGATCAATGTGCATACATCTCGATCCAGCGATTCAGGCTGTCATAGCTTCGGCATCTTCCCCGCGTTCACGTCCCGTTCCCACTGTTCCAAAAGTGGCCAATGGACAGCACAAGTGCCAAAGTCGGGCAACGTCTGGTAGCCCACCAGCCGATCAATCGTCTTCTGAATCAGCGCCTTATCCTTAAGGAACGGCGGCCCGTGGCTGGGCAGCAGCACCCTTGCATCATCATCCCGGATACGTTCCAGACTCGAAATAAAGTGTGGCAGATGCGATCCATGATGGGCATCAATTACCCCCACGCCGCCATCACGGTAGATGTTGTCACCGGAGAACAGGACGTTGTCCGCCTTGAAAGAGAGCTGTCCCTCGGTGTGGCCGGGCGTGTGCCAGACGGTGAGCTTGATATCCCCGATCTCCAGCACATCTCCTTCGTTGATAATTTGATCCACTTTGCACGGGGGCATTTCGAGATCGATGTCCTGGGCGCTGATGCGGGCAAACGTCTCGATCACATCGCCCTTTTCGATGAGCGGAGCAGCCTGCGGGTGAGCAACAACGGTAGCCCCAGGTAACAGTTCCTTGGCCCGGGCCAACCCCTGTACATGATCAGCATCAGCATGGGTGGCGATGAGATACTTGCACTGCGACAGCTTGAAATCGAGGTTGCGAACGAGATCGATGATGTCGCCGACCGTATCGAGGTAGCCAATATCAATGAGGGCAAACTCGCTGCCGCCATCGATGAGATAGACGTTGACCCCCAGCTTTCGAGCAGCCTGGTAGTTCAGTTCGATGACGTTAGGATCACGAAGAAGATACTTGCGTTTGAGCATGTTGTTATTAGAGAGAATCAGCGGAGTAACATCAATGGGGAAAGGGAGAATCCAAAGAGCCTGAAGCGAAACGAGGGTTGCGCCATGCGAAGGCAGCAAGTGTCATGCTCCCCCTCACCCCCAACCCCTCTCCCTCCGGGGGAGAGGGGAGTTATGAACTTCAAGGGTTGGCATCACTGCGCTCAATGACTATCTAAACTCAAACCACCTGCCTGTTCGACAGGATCAAGATAATGAGTTCAGCCAAAGCTACCCCCTTCGCCTGGAGATATGATCTTACCGCCGGCATCGCAGTGTTCCTCGTGGCGTTGCCGTTGTGCCTGGGAGTCGCCTCCGCCTCCGGGGCTCCGCACCTGGCGGGTGTCATTGCCGGCATCATCGGCGGTATCGTCGTCGGCTTCCTCAGCTGTTCCCATACCAGCGTCAGCGGTCCGGCTGCGGGCCTTACCGCTGTCGTCTTTGCCCAGATCGCTGCGCTCGGTTCCTTTGAGGCGTTCCTCACCGCTCTCCTCATCGCCGGCCTTATTCAAATCCTTTTTGGGGTCTTCAAGGCGGGCTTCATCGCCGAGTTCTTTCCCAGCAGCGTTATCAAAGGACTCCTCACCGCCATCGGTCTCATCCTGATCCTCAAGCAGATTCCCCACTTGGTCGGTCACGATCCTGATCCTGAAGGCGATTGGAGCTTTTTCCAGGCTGATCAGAAGAACACATTTACTGAAATCATCGATACCATTTTCGATCTGCAGCCAGGCGCACTGGTGGTCGGCTTCGTTTCTCTCTTGGCTCTGATGGCCTGGGATCGGATCAAGGTGTTGAAGAGCTCCATCGTTCCCGGCCCGCTCGTTATCGTGGTGCTGGGTGTGGTTCTCTATCACCTGCTCAAGGTGATGGGCGGCGTCTGGCTCATTGAGCCAACCCACCTGGTGCAGGTG
Organism: Gemmatales bacterium; assembly: GCA_035430005.1. GTDB lineage: Bacteria > Planctomycetota > Planctomycetia > Gemmatales > HRBIN36 > JAEUIE01. The sequence continues at coordinate 27,393 of DAOMFV010000019.1, read as the reverse complement.
CCGACACCCAAGTCGTGGAACGAAACGCTGGGCCTTCTGAAGTTTCCTGAGCTTTCTTACCTGGCCATGCCTGCTGTCTATGTCGCTGCGGCCACCATCGCCATCGTGGCTTCCCTAGAGACGCTCCTCAATCTCGATGCGGTGGACAAGATCGATCCCCAGCAGCGGCGTTCACCGCCCAGCAGGGAACTGCTGGCTCAGGGCATCGGGAACTTTCTCTGCGGGATGATCGGTGGGATTCCTGTCACCTCGGTCATCGTCCGCAGCACGGTGAACATCAATGCCGGGGCCAGATCGAAGCTCTCAGCCATCATTCATGGTGTCTTTCTGCTGGTCTTCGTGGTATTTCTGCCCGGTCTGCTCAATCAAATACCCCTCTCCTGCCTGGCTGCCATCCTCATCCTGACCGGCTTCAAGCTGGCACACCCCAAGAACTTCATCAGCATGTGGAAGCAGGGACGAAGCCAGTTCCTGCCCTTCATTACCACCGTGTTGGCCATTCTCTTCACCGATCTCCTGATCGGCATCATCATTGGCCTTGTGGTCAGCGTCGGGTTCATTTTGCAGAGCAATTTGCGCCGGCCACTTTCAAAGGTGCTGGAAAAGCATGCCAGCGGTGATGTGTTGCGCATCCGCCTTGCCAATCAGGTCAGCTTCCTGAATAAGGCAACACTCTCACACATGCTGGACACTACTCCCGATGTGAAACATGTGCTGATTGACGCTACCGATACCGACTACATCGACCCGGATATTCTCGATCTGATCGATACCTACAAGAACGAAACAGGCCCGGCCCGGGGCGTGCATGTCAGCGTCATCGGCTTCCGCAAACATTACCGGGTTGATGATCGCATCCTCTTCGTCGATTACACCACCCAGGAACTGCGGGACAAGCTGACTCCTGATGAGGTCATCGAGATTCTCAAAGCGGGCAACAAGCGGTTCCTCAGTGGCGACCGATTGAGCCGCGATCTGCTCAGACAGCTTTCCGCCACCGCAGCCAGCCAGTTTCCGATGGCGGTGATTCTCAGTTGCATCGATTCCCGTGCCCCGACCGAAATGATTTTCGATCTGGGCCTGGGCGATGTCTTCACCATCCGCATGGCCGGCAACGTGGCGGGTGAAAAGGAACTGGGGAGCATGGAATACGCCTGTGTCGTCTCCGGCGCCAAGCTGATTCTGGTGATGGGCCACACCCGTTGCGGTGCCGTGACGACGGCTGTCGAGCTGACGATCTCCGGCAAGACTGCTGAAGAAGTGACTGGTTGTCAAAACATCGATTCGCTGATCAAGGAAATACAGTTCGCTGTCGATCCGGATTTGAAGCAGCGAGCTAAATCGTGGACGGATGAAGAGAAGCAGGCCTGCGTCGACGAAGTGGCGAAAAAGAACGTGCTCCATACCATTCAGATCGTCCGGGATCGGAGCGACCGATTACGCAAGCTCGCCGAGGATGGCCGCATCAAGATCGTGGGATGCCTTTACGACATTCGCACCGGTACGCTGGAGTTCTTGTAGCATTGTCCCCTCTCCTCCTTGGGGGAAGGGCCGGGGGTGAGGCGTTCCCAGATCGACGTATCCGATTTGTTTGTTTTGAGTACCGAAGGATTGTCTTTAGCACCGAAGGTGCGTTCGATATTAGCCAGGCCCGGGAGGGCCTGGTAAGGATTTGGTACGAGGAACGGACCTCATCTCTGTTCCCAACTCCCCCGCCGCCTTCCCCTTCATGTACGCCTGATAATCCTTTTCATTCTGATCCGCATAGGCCAATGCGAACTGGCCGATAGCACGGTCGAACGTGTCTGCCTTGCCCAGGTATCCGGAGATCAAAGTGCTGTTGCCCGACTTGGCATGAGCACGAGCCAGGCACCACCCACAGAGCTTGGCATACTCCCGAAGCTGCCCGGCGGATATTTCCACCAACGGCACACTCGCCTTCATGTCCCGCAGTTGCCGGACGTAGAAAGGCAGTCCGCTCGGGCTTTGCGTCCACCCCAGGAACGCGTCGCTGGCCGATTGCATCATCCGCTGACCGATCACCACGCGCATCCCTTGATGATCGTAAGGGCACGGGCTAGTCATTGGTTCAAGGATCGATTGCCGGGCTTCTTTGATCTGCAGAAACAGCGTATCGCCATCATCAGCACGAAGCAGCGCCATGCCGCATCGGGTGCCGACGCTGCCCACGCCCACCACTTTGCGGGCTGCGTCGAGAATGGTATACCGCTCCAGCAGCGCTCGGCGATCTTCCTGCAGCGTGTCACGGTACTGTATCAGCGTCTGGAGGATGGCATCACGACTGAGATCACCCTCCGCTTCATGGATGATGGAAGGGGGCTCCTCATTGATCTTGAGACTTCCACTCTCATCCACGGAAGTGATCTTCTGCAGCAGCCTGGCGCCGGTTCGTGAGAGCGCATGTTGCAGCGAACCGTTCAGCCTTTCCTGAGCCCTGGGGTTAGGCGAGGAACTCAGCAGATCGTCACTCGTCAGCTTGGCGTGCCAGATCTCCCGATGGGTCATGCGCGAATACTCACGCAGATGCTGTCGATAGCTGGCGACCGTTCCCATCACCATACTGCATTGCACCGTGTCATCGAGTTCCAGCGGAGCCGATCGGGCTGCGATGGCGACGCTGACCGCCAGTCGCTTGACATCCCATTCCCACGGGGCCTGGTGCGTTTCATCGAAATCGGTGATGTCAAACATCAACACCCGCTCAGGGCTGGCGAAGAGTCCGAAGTTCATGAGATGAGCATCGCCACAGGCCTGCACGAACAGGCCGGTGTTGGGCGTGGTCGCCAGGTCGTTGGCCATCGTGGGTGGCATGCCGCGCAGGAAGGCGAACGCCGATTCCGACATGCGCTGATGTCTGAGCGGGATCAGGTCGGGCAGACGGCCTTCGTTGGAGGCCTTCACCTGTTCAAGAATGCCGGCTCGTTTCCCTGATGGCTTCCAGACGCCATGCGAAGTGCGTGGAACCTTCTGACGAATCGCCTTGCCCGCTTCGATGGCTTTAACCCAATAGTTGGGATCGACGGTCATACCTGTCGGATGGAAGTTCTCCATTTCGCCTTCTCCAAAACCCATAGCTGCTTTGAAAGGCACTACCGTCGAAACGTGGTTTCAGAACTTCTTCTCCGCGTTCCTCTGCGTTCATGAAGATTGAAACGCCGAGGGCCGCGGAGAATACCCACTCCCAACATACCCCAACCACCCCTGAACCGCTATCAGACACTTGCTGAATTCAAAATAGACTGACCGCGGCAGCGAAGATAAGTACAAAGCGTTCGTAGGGCTAACTATCGGGGAAACGTCTACATGTCCACCATGCCGGCACCGCTGGATCGTACTATCCCTTTGGGAGCGATCTGGACTTCGTTTACCTTGACCCTCCGAGGTCTGCTCCAGTGGAAGCGGCTGACACTGCTCATTTTCCTCAGCATCGTACCGCTCATTGGCGTGATCGTCTTTCGAACGGTGGCTGTACCGCGACTTGAGTCGAGTCAGGTTCTTCACAACTACCTCAACTTCGAGTTCTTCGGCGTCTTGGCTTACTTCTCTTCCGTGGTTGCACCCCTGACCATCCTGCTCTTGGCCACCGGCATGATTCGTGACGAACAGGAAAATCAGACGCTCACCTATCTTCTCATGTGCCCCATTCCCCGCTGGGCACTTTACCTTTCCAAGCTGCTGGCAGCTATTTTCGTCGGCTGGCTTATCACCATCGTCTGCATGGGGCTAGTGATGATGTGCCTGTGGACGGGGAACACGCAAGCTGCCCCTACCTCGTGGATCACCCGCTGGCTTGCCCTGATGCCCGCGATGACTCTGCTGATCGCTGCCAACGCCGGGCTTTTCGGATTGATCAGCGTGCTGCTCCGTCCTTCGCTCATCATTGGCGTCGTCTACATCGCCTTGTTCGAAGGCTTCCTGGCGAATTTTCGATTTGTTCTGCGTAAGTTTACCAGCGTCCATTACTTCCAGTGCATTGTCGTGAACTGGATCGGCAAGGATTACGAAGCTGGCAAGTTTAGCAGTAACGCCATCGAATGGGCGATCGTCAAGGACAGGGAAGTCGTCCCCGAGACGCAGGAATGTGTGATTATCCTCCTCAGTATCTTCCTCGTCAGTACGCTGCTGGCCATGTATTTCTTTACCACTCGCGAATTCCGAATGAAGACGCCCGAGGGGAACTAGGGCTTCGGCATAAGTACCAAAAGAGGCACCATCGCAATGGCAGCCTGAAGCGCCAGCGAGGGGGCGCGTGCAATCGCGAGGTCCACTCTCGCTTGCGCTTCAGGTTGCCATGGTAACATCACCAATTCTAAATGGAACAAAGAGCTGTCACCACAAATGCCCCAACGGGCGCTACTTCCTCTGCACCGTATGCGTCTGCCGAGCTTCCCGAATGATTACCTTCGGATGTTCCATGCTCGGCCAACTCCAAAGTGTCGTCGCCTGGGGCGATTGCAGGCCCGATTCTTTCCATTCGTTCTGACGATTCAGGTCGGCTTCATGCGGATCGACGATACCCAGCACTCGTGTGGGAAAAGTCACCGTCGGCTTTGAATGAAACACCAGACCGGCATAGTAACTGGCCCAGCGATACGGATCGACGAGTTGATCAGCGTATTCGAGATGATCCTCCAGCCAAAGCCCAGCCTGACGATGGCCTTCCTGACTGCGATGGAGGGGCTGCACATCTTTGGGCAGGCAAACGACCATGATGCCCAGAACCAGGAGAGCTGTCAGATGACGTCCCCATCGGCCATGCACTACCGTTCGCCGTAACCATTGCGAAACAGCGATCAGGCCAATAGCGGCAGTCTGGGCAGCCAGTGCCACCAGCAGAAGCGAGTGGCGCTCCGTGGCATACCCGGATGTTAGAGCCAATCTCGTCAGCATGGCTACATAAAGAACACACAGGCTGACCAACAGCATAAAAGCAGGGTCATGGCGACGAGTGCGCCACAGGATGACGATACCCAGCCCGGAAAAGGGCCAGATCAGAAAATGCCCAGCCCTGCCGAGCGACGAGATCACCAGCCAGAGGGCCTCCGACCAGAGGACGGCTGACCGACGAATGCCATCGACGCCATCCTGCAGGCGATGCGAAGCAAAGAGATGGTCGTTGCCAAGGAGATTGATTTCAGTCGGTTCGTTCTGAACGATAGTCTGCACTGCCGGCCGATTGCTGAACTTCCCAATCGTCACCATGTAGGGCAGGGGTGGCAGCAGGAAGCAGACAGCCAGGATGCCCAGGTTCCGTACGCAGCAACCGCTGGGCAAGGGCTTGTGCAGATGCCAGCGGGAAAGGATGGTCCAGAGCGCCAGGGCGGCGAGGAGCACGACCGCTTCGACCCGCACCAGGTATGCCGCCCCGAGTAGCAGCCCGGTCATCACGAACCACGACGAACGCTGACTGCGCACGCCATTCACGAGCGCCCACAACGAGCCGAACATGAACAGCAGGTACCAGCTTTCGGAAAGGGCATCGGTCGTGGTTTGCACCACAACGGGCAGCATGATGAAGAACATCGTGCCAAGCCAGGCGGTGCGTATCGAATAGAAACACCGGGCCAATCCATAAAGAGGCAGAATGAGCAGGATTCCCGCCAGCGAACTGGAGAGATGAGCGCACCACTGCCATTCGCTGGGCGTCAGTGCGCCGGGATCGAATACCTGGAAAATCAATGAGCCGACCGCTACCGTGAAAGCATAGCCCGGATGAAACGGATGTTCCCGCATCGTCGTAGGCCAGGGATGTTCAAGAAGATCGTGCGCAAAATGCACCTGCATGATGCCATCACGAGCAAGAATCGGGTGCTGGAGCAGGATGATGATCTTGAGCAGAAGGGCGAAGGCGATGAGGCTTCCCAGCGCGGTGCGGTCGGTAGGAACGCGCCACCAGTCGGATAGTTTCAGCCGTCGCTCTTCCTGTGGAAGCATCATGGCAACGATATAATCGTAGTTGAGAAAACGCACAAGACGAGTCGGTCTGGTTTGTAGTCATCACGCTCCGTCGTGATGGCAGCGGAGAAGTGACTCATTCAGTATGAAGAAATCATTTGCATGAGTTGGAGTTCACGATTTATCGTGTCTGCCATGTGGGCGCTCGTCCCCCAACACGATAAATCGTGAACACCAACATCAGCAGAATCAACTACCTCGCAACAAACCCTACAGGGTCGGAGTAAGAATAACTATCATAAACATTGAACCGTATCTCGTGCCTCTTGAGCTATAGCAAGTGAGACCCCCATGACCGCAGCTGACCTGGCACGCATGGCAAGTCAGCATGCAGCAAGCCTGCAGGCGGGCGGGATTGACTGGTTGCCTACCACTGAAAAGATCGAAATCGCAGCGGGCGACGTTATCGAACCGGAACAGACTGCGTCCACCAAGGCCGTAACACCGGCAACGCCCCGGGCCACAACTACAGCGCCCGCCGACACAGCCAAGCCGACCACCGCCAACATGTCAGGTGAAGTCCTTTCTTCCGGACAGAAACGCATTCAGCTGCAACTGATGAACCAGAAGGAAGTCGAAGGCTGCACCAAGTGTACCGACCTTGTTCGTAACCGTACCCGCACTGTCTTTGGCGTCGGTAACATCGATACCGAACTGGTCTTCGTCGGCGAAGCCCCGGGGGCCGATGAAGACAAGGCGGGCGAACCCTTCGTCGGAGCAGCGGGGCAGTTGCTGAACAAGATCATCGCCGCCTGCAAACTGGAACGAAAAGACATCTACATCTGCAACGTCCTCAAGTGCCGTCCTCCGGGTAATCGTCAGCCGCTGGCTGATGAAGTGATCAACTGCCGGGGGTACCTCGAAAGGCAGCTCAGCATCATTCGACCCAGGTTCATCTGCTGTCTGGGACTCGTCGCAGCCCAGACGGTGCTGAACTCCACCACACCCATCGGCAAACTCCGCAAGCAGATTCACGACTATCAGGGAATCAGAGTGGTAGCAACCTATCACCCCGCTTATCTGCTGCGAAACCCCAACGCCAAGAAAGATGTGTGGGAGGATATGAAAATGATGATGGAAGCGATGGGAAGGCCCGTCTAAGAGCCTGAGCGCAGCGAGCGTGGGCCTTTCTACCTGTATCAGTTATGACAAGGTGAGCAGGAACATCCACCGCAATCACTCCACCTAGATTGTTGCCCAGCCACGAATCAGCCGACTTTTGCGATAGGGGACAGACTGTCCTGACATCGTGAGAGTTCCAGCTATGATTCGCCTCGCGTGCTTCCTGCTGCTTTGTGTCGCCGCTCCGCTGCATGCCCAGAGCAATATGCTTTCCCCGCCGACCGGGAAGGAACCGTGCAAGACCTCGTGCAGGCCGGCATGGGCGGGGATGTATCCCACCGTCGTCACCCCCTGGCTCTGTGGTGGCTGTGGCGTCGATACCGTCGCCCTGGTGAAGGAAATCCAGTGGCAACTCTTCGGCGGCGTTCATGGGCTGCTGGTGTTAGGCACCCTCGGCGAAGGGATGTATGCCAGCGACGCCGAACGTGCTGAGGTCATTACCACCACGGTTGCCACCGCGAAAGGTAAAGTACCTGTCATTGTTGGTATCCATTCCTGTGATGTATCCCATGCCATGCAGCAACTGCAACAGGCCAAGGCTCTGGGTGCTTCAGCAGTGTTAGTGAAGTTCACCGGGCCGGCCCATACGCCGTTCTGTGAGGTGCTGGGATTCTACGAGACGCTGTCCAGCAGTGGTCTGCTGCCGATCTTCTATTATCACATCCCCGGCAGCGTGGATCGCAAGCTGTCCCCGAATGAAGTGGTGCAGATACTGTCGCTGCCCAACGTCATCGGTGCCAAGGAATCGGTCCTCGATCTGAAAGAAGTGCAGGCTCATATCAATGGCGTCTGTGGCCAGGGGAAGATTTTCCTCTCGGGCACCGCCCTCAACCTTACCCAGTTCCGCAATATTGGCGGACATGGTGCGATGTGCCCTGAAGCCGCTATGCTGCCCATTGATGCGGTCGATGCCTTCAACACCGCTTATGAAATCGGTGACACCAAAGCAGCACGCCATCAGCAGAAAGACCTCTTCGTGCTGGCCCCCGTGCTCAAGGGTGGCATCATCACGGAAAATGGCGCGAAAATGCTCACGATGACGAGCCAGGATTTGAAGCTGCCTCAGCGGCTGGGCAAAGATTCGTCACAAGCACGCATGAAGGCGACACTCCATCAGTTGGGTGTCAGCATGAACGCCACCGTGAAGCCCGAATTGCCTCAGCTCTCAACATGGGATCAGCACATAGTGAGCAGCACAGTGAAGAAGATTGAGGGGCGATAACAGCCACGCCACACTTTGAGTTGCGACCGTGGCAGAGGTCAACGGTACGCCGTTGACCCTGCAGCCATGTCGAGTAAGTTGCAGTTTCGCAGGGGGCAGTTGAGTACAACTGACCCCTGCCACGGTATAGCTCCAGAACCTTATACTGCATGACATCCCTTTCGAGCTGTGGTATATTCGCCCTGTCTTGTCATCAGGCATGGTGAAGGATGAGTAACGTACCAGAACCAGCTTTGAAGCAGCATGAACCAGTCCGCCGGGCATGGTGGAAGCGTTGGCGCATTCCCTTTGTCTTACTGGTGATGGCTTTGGCGGTGGTGGGCTGGTGGCATTGGGCGAAGTCGCAGGAAGAACAGCGGCTACAAGCTGTCTATGCTCTTTGGGATCAGCAGGGCCGCTGGCGCTGGAACGATTGGCTGGTTGATCGACCCGTCGTAACTGATAAGGAAAATGGCGACATCATCATCAGTCAGATGGCGAAGCTGATACCCGGGAATCTGGAAACCGATCTGGGTATGCTGTTGATGAATGATGTCAACCATTATTCTCCCAATCATGTGCTGCATAGCGAACAAACACTGGAACTGCGTAGAAGGATTCAGAAATGCGAGGAAGCGTTCAAACTCTTTCCCGAATATTTGAAACGCAAACACGCTCTAAGCAGAATCCCCCAGGGCGTCTCGCCTTACACTATAGTCTTACTCAATATCCAGGAAAGCAGATCACTGCACAACCGACTGGAGGAACAAATGGAGGTGGAACTCAGTGAAGGCAAGACGGCCCAGGCGCAGCAGACTATTCTGATGAGTCTTCAACTGGCTCACTACCTGGATGAACAATTGATGCTGATCGGACGACTGGTTCAAGTCGCGCTGCTCAGCCGGAACTGTAATCAAGTCCAACGCTGGTTGGCTCTCTCTGAACCCGACGATCAACTACTGGCTGCCATGCAGGCAGCGCTGGCTCCTTTCGATACGCAAAGTTTCTTTCGAAAGTCGATCCTCATCGAAGCAGGGGCATTCGATCAGACTGTGCTGGACATGAAAAAGAACAAAAGCAACCTCAGCAGTCTCATGGCCTGGGGCGGGAATGCGAACACCTGGTGGGAAAAAACCTGGGAGAGCATGCTCTCGATCATCCAGGCCCAACGGCTGGGCAGTCCGGCTCAACATGCGGAATGCCTGGAAATTTATCTGATGCTTTATCTTCAAACATGGGAACGATGGTCGATGCAGCGCAAAGGCTGGCAGGAGCTGGATGCTTCTCTCAAGCAGAGCAAAGCCAGGGCGTACCTGCCCGACATGAAACACTACCTGCTGCCGGCAATGGAGAAGGTCGGCATGGCGGAGATGAAACTGGCTGCCCAATTTCGAGTGACCCAAGTAGCCCTGGCTGCTGAGCGCTACCGGCGGGTTCACCAGCACTGGCCACAATCACAGGAGGAGTTGCTGAAAGGGTTTCTACCCTCGATTCAACTCGACCCTTATGATGATCAACCCATTCGCATCAAGCCGGTGGAGGACGGAATACTGATCTATTCAATCGGCAAAGATAATGTCGACGATGGGGGCGATGTGCTGGAGGCCAGAGAGCGTGTGGGTACGGTGACCGATGTAGGCATCAAACTCTGGAAAGTGAATCAACGTCGCCTCCCGGCATTGCCGTTGTCGAACGAGTATTTAGAGAAGAAAGCAGAGCTGCAGCGAACACAGGGTGGTGAAGAAAAGAAGTAACGCTAATGCTATGATCTTCTGTATAACATCAATCATATTAAATACTTACAACTAATATCGACAAAATAGTGCATGTTAACTTGCCTCTCTTTGGCAGTGGGCGTAAGTTAAGTTCGTCTTGATGAGACTATGTCTCAGTAAGAGAACTATGAGCCAACCACCTGTGATTCCTTCAATCCCTGTTGCTCCGATTGTCATGACCAAGCTGGGCGAGAAGGTTCATGATGTGGTTGACTCGCAGACGCTCTTTCACGGGCTTCGCGAGATCTGGATTGAACATGAGGGTGAGCGATACCGCCTGCGGATTACCCGGCGCGGGAAGCTGATTCTTCAGAAGTAATACAGGTCGGGCTTACGCCCTGACGCTCGCCAAGAAATGCTCGACGCTCGCAACTGCTCTCATCACGACAACTGTTTGCTGCTAGCTACCCGCCGCGAGTTTTTCTCGCTTTCCGTTTCGCCAGGCAGCCATTCTTGACTTTCGTTCTTCGTCAGGAGGCCTGTCATGGCTCATCGTCCGGTTCGTTCAGCGTTCACGTTAATTGAGTTACTGGCGGTGATCGCGATTATCTCTCTGCTCATGGCTTTGCTGCTGCCCGCCATCCAGAAGATGCGCGAGGCGGTGAACAAAATGCAGTGTGCCAGCAACCTGCGCCAGGTAGGCATTGCCCTGCACCATTACCATCTCGACTATGGCAAACTGCCCTCAGTGCTGACCGATGGCGGCGCCGGCTTTGGATACACCAGCGGGTTCACCCTCATCCTTCCCTACATCGAACAGGATAATATCGCCAAAAGCTACAAGCCCGAACTGCCGCCGACGGTACCGCCTAACAGCATGATTGCCGACAAGCCGATCAAAGTGTTGCTCTGCCCGACGATGGAGAACCCCTCCTTGCCTCCCTATCCCTCGTTCGCCAGTTATGGCTTCTGCGTAGGCAGCCAGGATTCGTGGGCTCACGTGACACCCGGCGCTCCTCTGCACGATGGAGCCATGATCCCCATCACCCAGGGGCGCGTTCGCTTGACCGATATACACGATGGCACCACGAACACGCTGATCGCCGGCGAGATGCACTACGATGTGAAGGATTACTTCTACACCAGCGGCCCCAGGGCCGGCAACGTTCGGTTGGGCAATACCAACTGGGTGTATGGCTATCCTTCCTACAGCTTTGGCTCGACTTCGGTGACCTACAACAAGAAGACCCATACCGGGCCTATCACCCAGAGCGGTATCCAGGCATTCCGCAGTGAACACCTAGCCGGTGCCAACTTTCTATACGGCGACGGCTCGGTCCGCAGTCTGTCGTACAATGTACCTCAGGACATCTACCGAGCCCTGTCTACCCGAAACGGCGGCGAAACCCCGAATTGGGATGAGTAAGCATTTTGACAGCCCGACGCGCGAGCGAGGGGGGGACGTGCAATCGCCAGGCTTTCCCTTGCTAGCGCTGCGGGCTGGTATCGATCTGTAAACTAAACCTTTTAGGAGAAGCGTCCGATGTTGAGTTGTTCCATACTGTTGTGTCTAACTTTGATCCTGCCCGTGGGCGATGACACTAGGAAGCCGCCTGAGAACCCCGAAGCAACCAAGATGCTGGCTGATGCCCGCATGGCTCGTGCCATCATGAAGGACTTTCCCGGGTTCACGGCTGACATGATCGTTACCGTTGAAAGCAAGGAACACCGCTGCACTATTCAAGTGGACAGCAAGGGCAAGGTCATTATTGGCGACCAGTTGACCGGCCCCATCGCCAGTTGGGCCAAACGTATTCTGGCTTCAGCCATCTCGCACCGCATGGGCAACCCTGCCGCCATGAAGACACCTTGCGCCTTTGCTGATGAAGACACTACTCATCCCCTGGGCCGACTGGTGACGGTGCTTAACGATGAGCTGCATTCGAGCTACCGCATCAAGGATAACCAGATCATGGTCGTCAACCGGGTGCAGGATGGCAGCAAGTTCAGTATCACCGTGCAGGAGAACCACAAGAACGAAGAAGGCAAGTTCCTGCCCTCTGCCTACGCTGTCAACTACTGGACGAAAGACGGAGCCATCGAAAAGAGCGAAGCCCACACTCAAGGCTGGGTCCGTGTCAACGGCTTCGATCTCCCCAGCCTGATCCGCACGATCACCACTACGAAAGATGTCGACGCCCGTGAGATTCGCCTGGAGAACATCAAGCTGATGACTACCATCCAGAGCGTGATGGCAACTTTTCTACTCCACCTTCTGTTCCTGCTTGGGAATCTTCATGTCGACGGGGAGATTAGGCAGCATCTCACGGACACCCTTTTCACCTTTGTCGTCGAGGTTGATGAACTTCCAGGTCTTGCCTTCATCGCTGGAGATGCCGACCACCGCTGAAATCAGGGTGATCTTCTTGTTTGGGACGCTCATGAGCAGGGAATAGGAAGTCACGCTGTAGTAATCCTTCCCGCCTTTCATCACGGTGGGTGTCTCAATTCCTTTGACGCTGAAGGTGATGCCCTGGCCCTTGATGGCCTTCATGGCTCCTTCGATTTCTTTGAGTGCCGCTTCCTTGCCCCCCATGGCCTCGAACACCTTGGGGTACGTCATATCGAGGACAGTCTTAAAGTCGCCGGAAACGGTGGCGTCCATCATCTTCTGGACATTCCCTTTTACCGTGGCAACCATGGCGGTGTCCTGAGCGGCAAGCGTGGAAGTCAGGCTGGCAATCACAACCAAAGTGAGGAATCGGATCTTCATGATCAGTTCTTTCAAAGTGGGAAGAAGAAACAAACCGGTTGGTAGCATCGTACACTGCGCGACGCAAGTCGGGAAGATGAAGGAAGCGAGAATGCTACGGAGAATTGCTATCACATAGAGTGTGCCATCATGCTCCGCGTGATGGTCTGGTCTGTAGTCATCACGCTCCGTCGTGATGACGGCGGGGAATAAGACACCACTACGAAGCACAGGATATTATTGCATGTGTTGGAGTTCACACTTCAGCATGTTCGCGGGCAAGCGCTCGTCTCGCAGACACGATAAATCGTGAACACCAACTCATGTGAAGCGTGCGACTATACAGAAAACCCTCACGCGGAGCGTGAGGGCAACTCTGAAACCGTGTCGGCAGGATCACTACGCCGTCGGGAACTTCAGCGGCGAACGATATTCGTACTTGAGCAGCGCGTTCGCTTCCTTGTTGTTGCTGAACTGCTCGTTCTTGGCATCCCAGTCGAGTGTCATCTTCTTCTTGAGAGCGATGTTCCCGATGAGGGCGGCGGTCGTCGAGCGATGGCCAATGTCAATCGGGCAGTTGGGCTGCTTGTCACTGCTGATCGAAGCGATGAAATTCTTGGTATGCCATACGGTGTTGGCGTTGCCCTCGACCTTCTTTCCGACGATCTGTGACTTGCCAGATTGTCGGTATTTGGCAGTCAGGGTGCGGTCGATGGGGTTTTGTGCGGGGATGGCCACTCCCATGTTCGTCTCAGGCAAAATGATGAAATGCTTGCCATACACGTAAAGGGTGCCTTTAGTGCCTCGGAACTCCATCTCGCAGCCCCTTTCCGTTGTGCCGGCAGCAGCGATCGCCCCGGGAGCGGCGTTGGCGTTTACTTGCGTGAAAGAGACCAGCGTGTTGTTTGGGTACAGGTAATTCACCTGGAGCGTATCAGGAATCTCGCGGTTGTCTTTCACCGCGAACTTGCCGCCCATGGCTGAGACCGAAAGCGGGGCATCCACGCCGAGAGCCCACTGAATCATATCCAGATAATGCGCCCCCATATTGGTAAGCTGACCGCCCGAATAATCCCAGAACCAGCGGAAGCGGTAGAAGGTGCGATTGACGTTATAGGGTCTCATCGGCGCCGGCCCCAACCACTTGTCCCAGTCGAACACATTGGGATCGGGAGGCTGCTTTTCATCGTTGGGGTTGCCGATACCGAGTTGATACTCGTTGTCCATGTGGAAGCAGCGCACCATGGTGATATCGCCAATATCGCCTCGACGAATCGCTTCGACCGCTTCCTTGCAGAAGTTCGAGGAACGGCGGTGAAATCCTACCTGGACGATCTTCTTGGCCTTGGCGGCGGCATCCACCATCGCTCGCCCTTCCGCGACACACAGCGACAGAGGCTTTTCGATATAGACATGCTTGTTCGCCTGTAGAGCTTCGATCGTTTGCAGCGCGTGCCAGTGATCGGGAGTGGAAATAACCACCGCGTCGACATCCTTATTGTCGAGAATCTGGCGGTAGTCTTTGCCTTTGCTGATGAGTCCGCTGACCTTGCCTTCCGCGTGTTTAAGGTACTCACCGCTCAGATCACAAAAGGCCATCGGGGCGGCGTTCACTGTCTCAAGGAAAGCATCGAGGAGTTGATCACCTCGATTGCCACAACCGATGAATCCCAAACGGACGAGGTTGTTGGCGCCGTAAACTCGGCTGGCGCTCAAGGCTGTCATCGTGGTGAAGGCGGCAGCGCTGGTGAAGGTTCGACGGGTCATGGGCGATTTCATGTATTCTCCTTGCTGGGCATCAAGATGCAGTAGATAATCGGTCTACGACATCAGATAGCATAGCATGGAAATTGAGCATGAATCGAGAACAAGCCTGGAGTTTAGTCCAAGAATATTGCCAGAATGCTGCCTTGCAGAGGCACATGCGGGCGGTGGAGATCGCCATGCGGGCCTATGCCCGGAAACTGGGGGCCGACGAGGAAACCTGGGGAATCGTGGGGCTTCTGCATGACTTTGACTACGAACGCTGGCCCGATCCGCCCGATCATCCCCTGCAAGGCTCCAAGATATTGGCCGAACGGGGCTACCCCGAAGAGGTGATCTACGCCATCAAATCGCATGCAGACTACATCACCGATTGCCCCCGCATCAGACCAATGGAGAAGGCCCTCTATGCGGTCGATGAACTCTGCGGTTTCTTAGTGGCCTGTGCCCTCATGCGCCCCGAAGGCTTCCAGGGCATGGGCGTCAGCAGTGTGAAGAAGAAACTCAAGAACAAACAGTTCGCCGCCAAGGTGAACCGGGATGATATTACGAGGGGAGCAGCCGACTTCGGTGTGGAGTTGGATCAGCACATTCAGTTTGTGGTCGAGGCACTGACACCGTTTGAGAGTGAGTTGGTGGTGAGGGGCAGTGATTTGATTCGGTGACTGTGCCACACTCCTGCATGTACTCACGTCGGTGTGTGGTTGCAATCGCTCGCAACCACACACCGATGGCGAGAACTCCCAAACTATTCCTTCGGCTGCTTGTTCCCCAACTGCACGATGGCCTTGGGGCAGAAGGCAACGACCCTGCACAGCCCTTTCTCATCGGTCCACCGAATCAGCAGACACTCACCAGGCTTTACCTGACTTTCAAACTGAACCGGGAAGCCTGTCAGTTTCGACTTGCCATCAATCTTCTCATCGCTGTCAAGCATGGTCAGAACTTCGCCGTTCAGTCGGATGCGGTCGTTCATCAGCTTGCCCCAAACTTGCTGGCGAATCGCGCCGACGTCCTTCCAGAGTTTCCCATGTTCCACTTGCGACTTGTCTTCGAACTTACTTATGACCATAGGACTGGTCAACATGGTGAAGTGTTTATCCTCTTGCAGTTCACGGATCGTGTCGAAGAAGGCCGCTTCGGAAAGCGTTGCCATCTCATTGGCGCTGTTCATTCCTGCTTTCCAGGCAATCTTCAGCTTCTCCACCATTTGTGGGTTAGCATGGAAGTGCCAGGACTTCAACATCATCCTTGGCTGCGGATCTTTGACGATGATGTGATCAGCATCTTTGGTTTCAATCGCTGTCACCATCACCCAGGGTTTGCCTCGATGCTCGTAACGCTGGGTGAGTAGAAGAATGTTCTCTCCGGTCGTTGTCTTGGTGACCTTGAAGTGATTCGTCACCTGCTCTGAGACCTTCTGGCTGAAATCGCATTCACTGTGCCAGTCACTGCCCTTCGTGTTAACGTGCATGGTGAGTGAACTGGGTTTGATTTCCTGAGTAGAAAGGCCATTAAGATCGTACAGTGGCAGCATGCCGGCGTAGGAAAACTGGCCAGGATGAAGAATACGGGGGTGTGCGAAGACGTACGCCCGGACATCGCCCTGTACCGATTCGAGCAGCTCAAATAATTGCAGGCGGTCGATGGACGCCAGCTTCTTGCCTGGTTCCAGCGGAACTCGCAGCGTCTCGGCCAGATCACCAGGCATGGTGAATTGTTTGATATTCGTTTCGTAAAAAGGAGTATTCTTCTCCTTCATCCACTTCTCGATTCCTGCATCGAGTGGTATCCAGCCATCAGGTATCTCAAATTTCAAAGCATGTGCCAGTTCAGCTTGTCTGGCATTTTTCTCCGCATCGTCCTTCATCTCCTGCTTGAGAATCTTCTCTTCCGCTGAGATCACCGCAAAGTAGTCACTGTAACTTATCGTGTTTTTCAATCGATACACCACTCGATCCACTTCTATCGATTGACCAGCGGCACGGACAGTATCGCAGACGGGTTCACTCATGGTCAGTTTCCGTTTGCCAGGCCCGTTGATGTTCTGCACGGTCCTTCGGAAGAACTCTCGGCACCAGTCGTCAACGGCATCATTGAAATGAAGCTTGCCGGGAACACGCAGTGCTGACATTCTGAAATCGACCTGCTCGCCCGGGTAGCAGGCCATGAACACGTAATCCGCCGACTTGCTCGCCTCGATCATCTTCTTTACCGATTCCTGGTCACGGAAAGGCTCCTGCTGAATCCGCGCCTTCGCCACCATGTCCTGCAGATCCATCGCCACAACAACCCAGGCATGTTCCATGGTCTTCCAATCTGCTGCACTCCAGCGGAAGGCAGGTTTCTGATGCTTCCCCTCCAGACAGGTTTCAACGAACGCCCTGGTGCCGAAGATCAGCGTCTGCTCATCGACCAGACCAAGGGCTTCCACGATGGCACCCAGCTTGAGAGCTTCCTTGTTCAGCACGTACATCGTCTTGCCGGCATGTTTTGTCGGCTTCAAAGCTGGTTGATCCTTGGCAAAAATCTCCTGCCAGCTTTTGCCGGGGATCAGCTTGACCAGGCTGAGCGAGGTTTCACCGAGTGCGACCACCTGCTCGATCTCCTGCAATCGCAGCAATGGCAGGGAGAATTCAAATTGAGATAAGAAACGGTCCACGTCGGCATTGAACTTGGGCATCAGGTAATTGCCTGGTAGTGCAGCCATCTGGGTGGGACGAAGGCAAAGAACCGTCTTGGTGTCGGTCGGTAGATAATCGAGCACATAGGGCGGGCAGTTCACAGGTTGGGCGACCTTGGCATTGTCCGGCTGTTTCGTGCCGGGTGTATCATCTGCTTGAGTTGGTGTGCGTAGGCCCAGCAGCAGTACGAGCGCAGCGGGCAGCACAAGAGCCAGCGCCGTGATCAACCATTTCGATGGGCGTGACCAGGGGGGCAGAGTAAGCATGGACATCCTCCGTGATAGGGGAACCAGGGGGCCAAATCCCAGCGAAGGAGCGATCATCCGTGATCGTTCATCATTGGGGAGCTTTAAGACCAGTTCACAAACAGCGCGAATGTAAAGCTCTTGACCGACACAACGGGCAGCAGCGACATCCGTCTGTATTTCCAGGAGCGAAGCGACACGCCAATAGAGCCAATGCACCAGAGGGTGATAGCCATGCAAGGCGCGTGTGATTTGCATCAGTAGATAAGTAAGAAAGTCGCGTGCAGAAATGTGCCCCAGTTCATGAGCAAGCACGCAACGCAGTTCTTTTTCCGTCCAGGTACGCCAGGAACCGGGCAGTAGAATGACCGGCCGTCGGTAACCAAAGGTAAGAGGGCCGGGCAGGGTTGCCAGTTCTCGTACTTCGACTTTGCCGGATACTTCGAAGTGGCGCTTGAGCGCCGCCATGAAATGGTGCAACTTCTCGTCACGAACTACCCAGGCCTGTTGGCGTAGGCGATGCAGTTGCCAAAGCCCGATGGCCAGTCGAAGAAAGAGCAGCGCGCTAAGGCCTGCACAAGCCAGGATCAGCCATTCTTTCCAGGGCCAGTGTTGCGTTAGCTCGACGGCAAGTGGTGTAATCGATGCATGGTGGACTGCATTACTTTGGGCCCCGAATGATAGAGGCCAGTAGGAGGCAGAAGCGTTGTTGGTATCGGAGGCAGAGGGAATAACGATCGACGTACTATCACTGATCATTGGTTTCGAGGCAGTGAACCAACTGCCAATGTGCCACCAGGGAGCGACGATGAGGTTGGCTATCGTCAGGACGACCATGCCGAACATGATGGCGATGCCGAGCTGCTTCAAGAGCCTGGGTGATTGCTTACGAAGAAGGATGAGAAGCGACATGCCTAGAGTAACCCAGAGTGTCACTTGCAAAGCAAGCTCGCCGCAGCGTTGCAACAGTTCGTTGGAGAAGAATTGATTCATGGCTTGAGGCCCTCGACGATTTTGACCAGGGCCGCCCGTTCCTTGCTCGTGAGGGATTTCTCATCGACGAGCTTTAAGAGAAGGGCCTTGCGGGAGCCAAGGAAGACCTTGTCGATCAGATCATCCAGCATGTTGGTGGAAACATCTTCATAAGGACGGATCGCCTGATAAATGAACGGACGTTCCCGGTTCTTTGCTTCCAGGAAGCCTTTTTCGGAGAGGATGCGGATCAAGGTAGCGACCGTGGTGTAGGCAAGATCAAGGTTATCGTCGTTTTCGAGGCGGTCCCGAATATCCTGGGCAGTCGCTGGGCCATGCCGCCAGAAGTGATGCATGATCTGCAACTCACGATCGGTGAGTTCGCGTGCCGGTGGTCGAGCCATGGGGAAGCCTCCGTGCCTCTCGTTATTTGGTTCTTTAGATGTGGTTCTTTAGTTATCACGGGTTGAGGTGGCTGTCAAGAGGAGTACAGGTTTGACATGGCGGCAGATTATCTGGCGATGAATGCAAAGACGTATGAGTGGAAGCGGTGACTGTGCCACACTCCGGCGTGTACTCACGTTGGGGTGTGGTTCTCAATCGCTCGCACCCACACCCCGATGGAGTACCATCGGAGTGTGGCGCAGTCTCAATGAAAAGATTGCTCGCCACCCCACCTCCCACACCTAAGATGACCTCAACTTCTCAGGATGAGACCACATGAGCGCCAAGCTGCCGCCCGAAGTCACCAAGCCTTTCGTCCACCTTCATTGCCATACTCACTTCAGCCTGCTCGATGGGGCGAACCGGATCCCGGAACTGTGTAACCATGTGAAGTCGCTGGGCATGGATGCAGTAGCAGTCACCGATCACGGCAACCTCTACGGTGCCATCGAACTCTTCCGAGAAGCGGAGGCAGCGGGCATTCGCCCTATCGTTGGCTACGAAGCCTATGTTGCCCCAGGCAAACGGCAGGAGAAGGATAACAAAGGATCAGGCGGCGAGTACAGCTACCACCTCACGATGCTCGCCCACAACACCAAGGGCTTCAAGAATCTCATCAAGCTTGCTTCGATGGCCTACCTCGAAGGCTTCTACTACAAGCCCCGAATCGATAAAGAGATTCTCGAAGCCTACAGCGAAGGCATCACCGTGTTGTCGGGCTGCATGTCCAGCGAGTTCAGCAGTCTGCTCCTCAATGAACAAACCAGGGAAGCCAAGAAGCTGGCCGAGTGGTTCACCAAGATCTTCAAAGATCGCTTCTTCGTCGAGATTCAGCAGAACGGCATTGATGCCCAGGCGGAACTCAATGTCAGGGCCATCGATCTTGCTGACAAGATGGGCATTCCCCTAGTAGCCACCTGCGATGCCCACTATCTGAAAGAGGGCGACGACGTTTCCCACGATGTGTTGCTCTGCATCAACACCGGACGTCAGCGCAACGACCAGAACCGCATGCGCTATGGGTCAAATCAATTCTTCATCCGCACGCCGCAGGAAATGTACCAGCTCTTCCCCGGCCACGAGGAAGCGGTCAAGCGAACGCAGGAGATCGCCAACTCCTGCGAGATCAAGTTCGATTTCAAGAAGCGGCACTTCCCCGTCTTCCATGTGCCCAAGGGCAAGAAGGTGGAAGACCATCTGCGTGAACTGGCCGAGCTTGGCTTGCACGAACGCTATGGCAAGAAGCCCAGCAAGCAGGTGAAGGATCGGCTGGAGCTGGAACTCGAAGTGGTCATTCGGCTTGGTTTTGCCGGCTACTTTCTCATCGTCTGGGATTTCGTTCGCTTCGCCCAGGAAAAGGGCATTCCCGCCGGGGCACGTGGATCGGGCTGTGCTTCGATCCTGGCTTATGTGCTGAAGATCAGCCAGGTCGATCCGCTGGAGTACGATTTGCTCTTTGAACGCTTCCTCGATCCGAACCGGGCGGAAGCGCCTGATATCGACATCGACTTCTGCCAGGATCGGCGGGAAGAGGTCATCCAGTACGTCAAGCAGAAGTATGGCGAAGAGAGCGTGGCCCAGATCGCCACCTTCGGCACGATGGCGGCACGGGCAGCCATCAAAGATGTCGGGCGGGCGCTCGGCGTGCCGCTCGATCGAGTCAATGCTCTGAGCAACCTGATCCCTCGTGCTCCGCTGGGCATCACCATCGAAGAATCGATGGACAAGGTCGTCGATCTCAAGAAAGAGTATAAGCAGGATCCGCAGATCAGGGAACTGCTCGATATCGCCATGAAGCTGGAGGGCACCAATCGTAACGTCGGCACCCATGCGGCTGGAGTCGTCATCGCCAACGGGCCGATCACCGACTACGTGCCGGTGCAAAGAGTCTTGATGAAGGGCGATAAGGGCGATGAAGATGGCGAGAAAGCCTACCAGGTGACTACCCAGTGGACGATGAACGACCTCGAAAAGGTCGGCATGCTCAAGATGGACTTCCTGGGCCTGAGGACGTTTACGCTCATCGATAAAGCTGTCAAGCTGATCGAACTGCGGCGCGGCATCAAAGTCGATGTGCAGAAATTGCCTTTAGACGATGAGGCTACTTACAAGCTGCTGCAATCGGGCCGAACGCAGGGCGTCTTCCAGTTTGAATCGGAGGGTATTCGCAACCTGCTCAGGTCGCTCAAGCCTGATAACATTCGTGACATCATTGCGTCAACGGCTCTCTATCGTCCCGGCCCACTCCAGGGTGGCATGGTCGATTCTTACGTCAACCGCAAGCATGGCCGGGAGCAACCGACCTACGAACATCCCATCATGAAGGAGATTTTGGAGGAGACGCATGGCGTGATGGTTTATCAGGAACAGGTCATGCGGATTCTCAACCGCCTGGGCGGCATTGAACTCTCCTCTGCTTATGCCTGCATCAAGGCGATCAGCAAGAAGAAGATGGATGTGATCGATCAACGGCGAGCCGAGTTCATCAAAGGCGCGGTGAAGCGTGGCGTCTCCGATCTGACAGCCAATGAAATCTTTGAGCAGATTGTCGTCTTCGGCGGCTACGGTTTCAACAAGGCCCATAGCGCGGCCTATGCCCTGGTCAGTTATCAGACTGCTTACCTGAAAGCTCACTACCCGGCAGAGTTCACGGCGGCGGTCATCACCAGTGAATTGGGCGATGTCGACAAGGTGGCGGAGCACGTTCGCAACACCAAGGAAATGGGCATCGAAGTGCTGCCCCCCGATGTCAACAGCAGCGACGCCGACTTCGGCGTGGCCGGCGAGAAAACGATCAGCTTCGGCCTGGTCGGCATTCGTGGCCTGGGTCGCAAGGCGGCACGGGCCATCGTCGATGAACGAACGAAGAACGGTCCCTACCGGGATCTGTTTGAACTGTGCGAACGGGTCGATGGGCACCTCGTGCCACGCTCGGCGCTCGAAACACTGATCAAGGCTGGCGGCCTCGATAAGCTCTCTCCCGATGGCAACCGGGCGGCCCTCATGATCGCTCTCCCGGGCGCGGTGCAGGAAGCAGCCTCAATGCAGGAAGACAAGCGGCGCGGGCAGGGGAGCATCTTTGACATCCTCGGCGATACGCCAAGCAAGAGTGGCGGCAAGGAAGGCAAGCCGCGCAACCTGCCGACCGTCGATCCCTGGCCGGCGAAGGACAAACTGACATTTGAGAAGGAGGCCCTCGGTTTCTACTTCTCGAGCCATCCACTGGCGCAGCATGAATCGGAGCTGACCTACGCCAGCCATCGCATCATCGATATCGAGAAACTCTCCGGCGGCGCGGAAGTGATGATCGGCGGCATGATCACCGGAGTGCGGCTGACCAATGCCAAGAGCAGTAGAACCGGCGACACCCGCATGGCCCGCTTCATGTTTGAAGACCTGACCGGCTCCATCGACTGCGTGATCTTCCCTAAGAGCTTCGGCGAGAACAAGGATGACATCGTCAACGACAAGGTCTGTTTTGTCAAAGCCGGCGTTGACCGCAGCAGGGATAAGCCGGGATTGATCATCAACAAGATCATGGCCTTGGATCAGGGCAAACGCCATGCCCGTAACGGCGGCAGCCTGCGTATTAGCCTGGAGCAGGGTGTTCACGAACCGCAGGTCGTGCTGCAACTGGGATCGATGCTCAAACGCTACCGGGGCATCACGCCGGTGATGATCGAGATTAACGATCCGCTCGGCAAACGTGCCGTGTTCCAACTCGGCGCCGATTACCGCATCGATATCGAGAAGCTGCCGATGGAGGATATCAAGATGCTCGTCGGCGAGCGGGGCGTGCATCTGGTCGGCGGATAAAAGTGCTGAGTGCTGAGTGCTGAGTGCTGAGTGCTGAGTGCTGAGTGCTGAGTGCTGAGTCCTGAGTACAACCCATCGTGTTGGTGCATATCATATCCAACTAGCGTCCTCCGTGCTTATTTGTCTTTCTTACTCAGCACTCAGGACTCAGCACTCAGGATTACTTGATATGCCCACTCCAAAAAACCCAGCCATCACTCTCAAGCAACCCCCCGTCCTCTTCCCCAAGACGCAGGAAGTCATCAAGCAGATCAGCAGGATGATCGAAGGCGTCTTCGTCACCTACTGGAACGGCAACAACGGGTCGATCTGCGGCAACGATGTCATTGCCATCTACGAGATGCTGCAGAAGGTGAAGAAGACCGACACGCTCTATTTGTTCATCAAGTCGGACGGGGGTAACGGCAAGTCGTCGCTGCGCATCGTCAACATGCTCCGGCAGTACTGCAAGAAGATCATTGCCCTGGTGCCTTTGGAGTGTGCCTCGGCGGCGACCATGCTCGCCATCGGTGCTGACGAAATTCGCATGGGGCCGATGGCGTATCTGACGGCGGTCGATACCTCGCTTACCCATTCGCTTTCCCCCATTGACCGGGACAACGGCCTGGTCAGCGTCAGTCTGGATGAGCTTAACCGTGTCATCCGATCCTGGCGAAAACAGAGAGGCAAAGACGGAGGCAACCCGTACCAGTACCTATATCAATACGTCCATCCGCTGGTGATCGGCGCAGTTGACCGGGCGGAGTCGCTCTCGATCATGCTCTGCGAGGAGATCCTTGCCTATCACCTGAAGGATCAAGCGAAGATCACGAGGATCGCCCAGAAGCTGAACTCTGGCTATCCGAGCCATTCGTATCCGATCATCCTGAAGAATGCCAAAGAGATTGGGCTGAATGCTACCGACCTCGACAGTGACCTGCAGCACAAACTGCTGATGCTCAATGAGTTCTACTCGGAAATGGGCCAGCGGGCGTTTACCGATTATGATCAGAGCAAGTACCACACGAATGAGATTCTCAACATCATCGAAGTTGATGGGTTACAGCTCTATTATCAGCAGGACAAGGACATGTTCTTCCGTGAACAGGACCGCCGCTGGCTGCCCCTCAATGATAACAGCTCCTGGCGGAAGTGCGAAATGGTGGGCGGGAAGATGAAGAGTTCCGTATTCCATATTTCCTAAGAGAGACGCTCTACTTAATCCCTCGCGGCTCTCCATCTGCCGTCTTGTGGGTGCCATAGTAGTGATAGGTACTTCGGTACGAATGTTGTTCATTACAACTGACGACGGCGCCAAGAATACGGACGCCAATTGATTGCAGGCGATTCTGGGCGGCCGTGACTTTGGGTGTTCGGCTAACATCTTTCAGTACTGAGAGAATCGCTCCATCGACATACTTGGCAATGAGGAGCGTATCAGCCACTGGTAGTACCGGGGCGGTATCGACAATAATCATTTCGAATTTCTTGCGAAGCACTCTGAACAACCGGTTCATCCCATCCATCGAGAGCATGGCCAGGGCACCTTCGTTCAATTGCCCGGCTGGCAGGAACCAGAGATGGTTTTGTCCGCACTTCTGCACGACCTGGCTTAGCCGGCATTCTTTGCGAAGTACTTCGCAGATGCCAGGGTAGCCATTCGTTTTGAGCAGGATGTGAGCAGTCGGTCGACGCAAATCGCATTCCATGAGCAGAGTGCGTTTGCCGCTGCGAGCCATGCTGGTGGCCAGGCTGCAGGCCAGGGTCGTCTTGCCTTCACCGCTCAGGGCGCTGGTCACCATGATCACGTTGGCTTCATCGCTGCGCGTGGCATGAAGCAGGAACGACCTGGTGGTATCAATCGATTCCTTGTAGATATTGCTTAGGTAGTCTTTCTTTTGTCCGGTCGGCATCTGTACCGACTGGTTTTGATTCATAGTAAGCCGAATACGCTCAGGAACGATAGGCAGCGTACTGATCAGGCTGAGGTTCACATCGCTGACCAGTTGTTCAGGAGAATAGACCCGCCGTCGGGAATATTCCCAGTAACCAATAGCCAAAAGTCCCAGCATCCCAGCACCGAAGCCGATACCCGCGATGAGGAAGGGCCCCTTTTTGGAAGAGTTCTCCTGCAGGATCACATCTTCGAGGAGATTGACGCGGGACGGCGCGTCGATTTCGAGCTTGAGCACATCCTTCCGCTGGGCCAATTGATCCTGTATAGCTTCCATCGACTGGATTTCCTTCTTCTCCGACTCCAGATCGAGTGCTTTCTTATTGAACGAGTGAGCTTCATCCCGCAGCCGTTTTACATCGCCGCCAGTCTGCCTTTCAAGTTCCTCCAGCTTGGCGACTTTCTCTTTGACCTGGGTCAAGGCGGCAGTAAGTTCTTGCCGGGACTGGTCTCGCAGTTGCTTGAGGATTTCGGGGTGGAGTTCCTTGCGGCGGGTTTCGAGATCAGCCTGTGCCTGCTGCACATCTTCCTTGTACCGCTTGAGAGCCGGGGCAGTGGGGTCATTCCCCAGCCGGGCTTCCGCTTCCTGAAGCACCTGTTTCGCCTGCTGCACTTTGTTCATAAGAACCAGGTAGGCAGCATCCTTCTTGAGCTGTTCGTCGACGAGAATCAGGGAGATCGGTGCCTGCGTGTTTGCTTTTTCTTTCGATTCGAGTGAGCTGACCTCGACCCGTTGACGTCGAAGTTCCGCTCCGAGGCTGAAGAACTCTTTCTCCAGGGCAGCCAGATTTTCCAGGGCAAACTGCTGCTTGAGGGCGATAGACTTAGGATCGCCGGACCCGACTGATTCCGAGAGTTCCCGCAGCCTGGCCCGCTTGTCGCGCAGGAGGATGTCACGTTCCTTATGGAGCTTCTCGATTTCTTTCAGGTTATCACGTCTCCGGTTCTTTTCCTTGTCGACAACCTCGGTGAGGTAGGCATCACGAACCGCCGCGACGAGCTTGGTCAGTTGATCGGGGTTTTCGCCGTTCATGGCAATGCGGAGGATTTCCGGACCGACGCTGAAGTCGATGAGCAGTTGCTTTTCGAGCCAGGCGACTGGATCGTGCTGCATTTGAACAATAGTCAGTTTCTTGATATCAGGTTGATTGAGGACGGCGTTCAGAACAAGCTGCCTGCTTTTGATCGTGGCAATAGTCGTTCGCTGGTAGCTGCCAAAGTCAGGTTGCGATTCCTGCTCGAAGACGACCTTGGGGGCACGGGAAAAGACTTGCAGCAGAGTGCGCGCCGTGTACTTGGTAGTGATCGGCATGAAGTACCACGCTGCCCCGGTACCGATCACTGAGAGTACGATGGCCGTGCAAAGAGCGAGCAACCAGCGGCGTCGGCAGGCGCGAAGGAGTTCAGTAAGATCGAACCCCGGTGTAACTACCGTCGCAGGGATAGTCTTTACGTAAGGCGGTGGCGGCGCAGGAGCGGGCGTTCCTATCGGTATCGACAATGGTGTTAATTCATTCGACTTCGACATCAACTCCATCTCCAGGGCGGGGGAGCGGGTCAAGTGTTTATTCTTCATCTCCAACTCATCAGTTTATGATCTAACACCGCAACAGTCGCGGAATGATCAAGCATAGCTCAGGAATAGGAGCCAGGAGCCAGGAGCCAGAATGGGAGAAGAAGACGGCTGAGAGCTGATAGCTTAAACGACAAACCACCGGGAAGGTTATCTCCGGTGGTTGCACCGACTGGACTGTACTGTGAGTTACTTCTTCTTGGCGACGACCGCTTTACGCTTCTTGTTCGTCGGACGAATCATGACGAAGCCGTTGTTGCCGCCGGGGATAGCGCCCTTGACGAGGAGCAGGTTGCTCTCTTCATCAATTCGGACGACCTTCAGGTTGCGAACGGTGACCCGTTCGTTACCGTACTGGCCCGCCATCTTCTTGCCTTTTTTCTTCTTACCGCTGTTACCACGATCCGTGGCGTGGGCTGCCTGGCTACCGGGAGCACGGTGGTGACGCTTCACACCGTGCGAAGCGGGCAGACCACCGAAGTTGTAGCGCTTCATGACACCCGTGGTGCCACGCCCCTTGGTGATGCCGATCACATCGACGGCGTTCACGCCTTCAAAGTTCTTAACGGTGAGTTTGTCGCCCACCTTTTGTTCGGGGGCAGCGACCGTTCGCCATTCACGAATGAATCGCTGGGGTTCGCAGTTGGCCTTGTCTCGCAGCGCCTTGCCGGCAGCAGCAGCGGCCTTGCTCCGCTTCGATTCGAGGTTGGCCACATGGCCGCGCTCGGACCGGATAGCGCTCTTGCGCTTCTTATCGGTAAAGCCTAACTGAATGGCGTGATAGCCATCGAGCTCCGGGCTCCGTACCTGCAGCACCGTATTGGGGCCGACTTCCATCACCGTGACAGGAATCGCCAAACCCTTTTCGTTATAAATCTGCGACATTCCGATCTTGCGACCTAGCATTCCGACTGGCATGGCTCAAAACTCCAGCTACGGCCTTTCGGGCCGTTCTTCGATTGCGTTGGAACCTAACATCTTATAGTAAAGGTCGAACGTGGGTAGGAGAACGTGCTATTTTCCAGGAATGAAGGTCAGAAGGTGTTGTCTTTATGGGAGTTAGAGCAAATATATCGATGATAGTTGGGAGATGGTTGAGGACTGTGGTTGAGGACTGTGCCACACTCCGATGGGGAGGGTCGTTGCTCCTGTCGGCCTACGGCCTCCCGCCGCAACGACCCTCCCCATCCCCCCTG
>DAOMFV010000018.1:0-57262 GCA_035430005.1 Gemmatales bacterium | reverse complement strand
CCACTCGGTAGAACCCCTGTGATTCATGGGGGTTTGTTCGTTTAGCCCTATGATTCCAGTGCTTGCTCGCTTGTAACTATCATTCTGTTCATCGTCTCTTACATTATCAACCGGTTCCACTTCGTAAGCCTTAGAATCCCTTCCGTGGGGACAGGTATGGGACAGATTACTGGGTATTAAAGAAGGAAGTTTCCGAACGGCTTCAAGACGCTCATGTTGTTGTAAATGAGCATACCGATCCATCGTAAGCCGAATATCGGAATGACGGGCTAGGCTCTGTGCCAACTTCGGTGGAATGCCAGAGCTTACGAGGAAAGTAACGTAAGTGTGCCGCCAGCCGTGGAAATCGAATACTCCTTCGTCTGTTCGCCCAGGGACGCCCGCCAGGGCTAAATCCTTTCGTGTCATCTTAGATGCCTTGTCCCTCCAAGTACCGGGCCAGATGGGGGCGTTATGGGGCTTACGATGCAGATATGGACGAAGTAACTCAGCAACCCCTTTGATTATCGGTTGCTCAGTCTCTTTACGATCTTTGGTGTAGCAGGCCTTAACTCGCACCGTTGCTGGAGCAGAATCGAAATTAAAGTCACTCGGTCTAAGTATGGCGATTTCAGAAGCGCGAAGTCCAGTACCGATGGCTAATGCGTAGAGCATTGCCCGATCTTGCCCTGTCAGCCCTCGATAAACTTTACTGCATTCTTTAGTTGCCTCAATGACTTTTGCAACTTCATCGGGTGTAAGTGTTCGTCGTCTCCTTGCTTCAGTGATCGGGCAGGTAGCAACATTGAATCGAGTCAATCCGAGGAGTGGATTCGCGGTCATCCGTCCGTCGCGTACCATCCAAGCGACGAAATGCTTGATTGCTCCGATGTAGTAATTCTTAGTTTGAAGGCCCGCAGGTCTCTCAATAGCATTTTCGCCGTTTTGTTTGAAAGTTAGATTGCCTATCATGGCCTGCACTGGAGAGAGTGCAATATGAGCTATCATCTTGAACCCGCACTCATTAATGATTCGTTTTACTCGCTGAACCACTTGTGTGGAATGACCAGGGACTCCTCCCTTGTCAGACGACGAAGCCGATTCATTCAGCTATTGTTATTCGGAATTGCCGTTTCCTGCCAGATTCCCCTTGCCATGTTCAGGTGAACACAGAGTAGAAAAGGAGTATGCACGGTTCATTCTTCTCTGGCCCTGGAACTCCTGAGCATCGTCTCACCGACGACGACATGCACAATATCCGGCGATGCCTCAATGCGCTGAAGAAGATCAAACTTATGGCTGACAACACACAAGCAGAGGGTGCATCCTGGCAACTGGAGCAACTTATCGCCGGTCTGTCGGGAATCCTACGGGCCGGGAAGGTGTTGACAATAAAGTAGACGCTCACTTTCCATGTGTATTTCCTTACGGTGTGTGTTATAACCACCTAATAGTTTACCAATGAAATCCATCGATGGTTTAACATAGAAATGCCTCAACAACCCCCTTCCCCCACCAACACCGAGCCAGCATTGAATGAAGCTACAGTTCAGATCAGTACTGATCCATCGGAGATTTCCGATCAAGCGACGATAGCCGGGAGGAGCGAAGGAAAGCCCGATGTCACTTCGGAGAAGCTGCCGATCTTGCCGAGTTACTCTATCACGGGGGTGCTGGGACGTGGTGGTATGGGCGTGGTCTACGAAGCGCTTCAAAGGCCACTGAATCGACCTGTTGCCCTAAAGATGATCATCTCCGGCGAACATGCCGGTGCTGAAGATCGGCTACGATTCCTTTCTGAAGCGGAGAGTATTGCCAAGATTCAACATCCCGGAATCGTGCAACTCTACGAGTTTGGCAGCCATGAGGGGCATCCCTATTTTGCCCTTGAGTATGTGGCCGGCGGTACGCTGGAGAAGAAACTCAGCGGAACCCCGTTACCCCCACGGGAAGCAGCTACCCTGGTGGAAAAGCTGGCCAGGGCTATGCAGGCTGCCCATGATCTGGGGATTGTGCATCGTGACCTGAAACCAGCGAATGTCCTGCTGACTCCAGCCGGTGACCCAAAGATTACCGACTTCGGCTTAGCTAAAAGTGGCGGCAGCAACCTGACTGCAACTGGAGCGATTCTGGGGACGCCCAGCTATATGGCTCCAGAACAGGCAGATGGACAAAAGAGCGTTGGAACGCCAGCAGATGTTTATGCGTTGGGGGCAATCTTGTATGAATGCCTGACAGGAAGACCACCGTTCAAGGGGCCAACGCAGGTGGATACGATCCTACAAGTAGTCAACAACGAGCCGGTGAGTGTCCGCTACTTACAGGCAAGCACTCCGCAGGACTTAGAGACGATTTGCCATAAGTGTTTGGCGAAGGAGCCTTCCAAGCGTTATACCACGATGACTACGCTAGCGGGAGATTTACGGCGGTATTTGCAAAATGAACCCATTGAAGCCAGGCCCATCAGTAGAATTGAAAAACTTAGCAGATGGACAAAAAGAAACCCATTAGTCGCGTCGCTCGTTGGGGGAATTGCAATAGTATTGGTTCTATCAACAATTCTAGCCAGTAGCTTATCCATCTGGGCTTTCAGAGAACGTGCTCGTGCCGATGAGCAATATGAACAAGCCGTTACTAATTCAGTTCGAGCCGACGCAAAGGCGGCGGATGCAGAAGCCGAACGGATAAAGGCTGAAAAAGCCACTATAGAAGCTAACAGACAGGCAGATTCGGCACGCGATGCCGCCAACCGTCTGAGTATTTCGCAAGGAATGCGATTAGCAGAAGATGGCGATCCTAGCGCATCTTTGCTTTGGTTAACCAAGCCTTGTATCGGCAACACGAATCTTAATAGTCCCTCCATGGAAAACACTCGTCTTCGAGCAGCCAGTTATTATTCGATGATGCCCAAAGCGATTCTCCACAAGATTTTCCGCAACGACTTCAGGTATCTTACTGTCAACCATGATGGGCGACAACTACTTCGGAATAATGATCGTCAACTTGAATTGTATAACTGGATCGATGGATCGATCATTTCCATTAACTTCTCAAGTGCATATATAAGTAGTGCTTCGGTTCATTTTCCTTATGCTATTGTAGTGTCTTCCAGGCGTTCATCAAATGGATTTGTTTACATATTTGATTTTAGATCAAGAACATACAAATCAGTAAATATTGGATTTAATCCAGGCCATGCCTCAATGTTACCTGACGGGCAGCATGCGCTAGTGTACTCAGAATATCCAAG
Organism: Gemmatales bacterium; assembly: GCA_035430005.1. Classification (GTDB taxonomy): domain Bacteria; phylum Planctomycetota; class Planctomycetia; order Gemmatales; family HRBIN36; genus JAEUIE01. The sequence goes on along the minus strand of DAOMFV010000018.1, from coordinate 54,033 downwards.
TACGCCACAATATTGCATAATTGATTTAGCTAGTAGTACAGTATTGACAAAATCGGATACCGACCAATACGCCATCTTCAAAGCCACACTTAGCGGTAGACTAATGAGCGATAATGCCAAGTACTATTTGAAAAATACTGGCAATGCAATATATTTATGCAATATATCAGACAACACGCATGTAGATATTGGCAAAATAGTAAGATATCGCAGGAATACAGTAATTTGCACTGCATTTTCACCTGATGGAACAACATTACTACTTAGTAATAGAGATGAAGGGAAGTTGTTTCTGATCGATACGAGTAATCCTAGTCGTGTAAGTATCATTTCTGACAATAATGATAATTCTATTATCACTTATGGATTTATTTTCTCACCCAATGGTGCATACTTTTCTGCAATAGACTCCAATAACAATGTGCAATTGTTTAACTATCTTACTATGCGACGACTATCGCATCACCTAAGTCACAGTGAACGAATCGATTCTATTACTTTCAGTCCAGATTCACGATTGATTGCATCTGTTTGTGCTGACAAAAGCATACGTATCTGGAACATTCAGACGGGAAAATTGGCAATGCCGCCAATTCAGTATACAAATGAGATTTCCTCGCTTCAATTCACAAATGATGGTAAGTACCTTTTAGCGTTGGATTACACATTCAAAGAAGCCGGAGTATGTATATGGGATATTTCTACTTCGTATTGCCTTGGAACACCTTTGGAGTCAGACCACCCATATCTTCTGATTCCTTCAAGGCAGCATAAGGCTACAGGCCCTAGCGAGCAGATGACACTATTCCGAAGAATCTACAATATGGATACCAGCAACTATGATCGACAAGTAAGAAGGTTATATGATGTTGTCAATTGCGACTTTATGGGAATAGTGCACGAAGCCAATGCGTTATTTGACTCTTCCCATTTGCAGCGTGAATGGAAGTTCTTTAGTAATAATCTCAATAATGCTGTTTACATGGTATATCATGATGAACTCGCAAAAAACATAGTAACATGCGTACAATCATGGAGCTTTAGGGGCGACAATCCCAGACTTACGCAGTCAGTGTTTGGCAATTGGCGCATTTACCAGTCGTATGGCAAAGACCTCGGCATCTTTACAGACAACACTAACAGTAGATTTGCAATAACTGGCGGACAACCATACAGTTTTGGTGAAGCAAGGATTATTGACAGCGAGACTGGGCGCCTTTTTTGCCAGCCAATACGCCACAATAATTATGTTAATGGTGCCGCATTTGGGAATCGTGGACTGTTGGCCACTGTTACTGGGCAAGCCAATGAAGGCGAGGTTTACCTTTGGTCTCTTCCAACTGGCAAGCAAATAGGTGATCCAATCGTAAGAAATAAACGCATGGAGCATGTGACTTTCAACAGTAAAGCTAGCCAATTATCCGCCTGCTGCGATGATGGTAAAGTGCTCCTCATTAATATCGCTGCTGATGGCCTAGAAAAACATAGGGAGTTAACGCACGATTTGGCTGTATCAACTTCTGCATTCAGTCCTTCTGATCAGAGAATTGTGACTGGGAGCCAAGATAAAACCGCGCGCGTTTGGGATACCAAAAGTGGGATATTGTTATTACCTCCTCTGGTACATCGCAAGGCAGTAGAACATGTTTCGTTTTCTGATGACGGCAATAGGATAATCACAACTGGAGAAAGTGAGCCATTACGGCTCTGGGATTCTACTACCGGCCAACCACTTTTACCGCCTTGGCCTGAACCGATACCACAAGCCGTTGCCTACAGCAAAGATGTTGAGTACGTTCTAGGCTTAAGTTCAAACGGACAGCTTATTCAATGGAAACTTCCGGTGCATCGGCCTGTCCAAGACATTGTAGATTATGCGGAGGTCAATGGTTCTAGGCACATGGATGAGAATGGTGGCTTATTGCTGCTTTCTTCACGGGCTCATTACAGAAAATATCTTGATCTTTTGGCACGCTGGCCCGAAGCGTTCTCGCCAAGCCAGAAATCAACTCGGCTATGGCGAGAGGAACAGATTCGACAATCGATGAATGAAGGCAATCTTACGGCTGCTTTCTATCATCGAGATTGGCTTATCGCTGAAATGGTACTCCTTGCAAAGAAACAGCTTCCATCCCCAGCCCCTCAATCACCTTGATAATCGCTCGTTGCTGCAAGTTCGACAACCTTGGCTAAGCCACGATCAACCGAGCTAATTGCTCATCATGGACAACCGCGCCCCTTCACCATTTCCGCAGCCCAGATGTGCTTGCACTTGAGCTTACGGGCCATGCTATCGGCACAACTGCACTTGGCGGGCATTAGGTCAAGGCGGACAGTGTAGACGCTATCGCCGGTCTGTGAGGCCACCAGCCAGCCTCTGGGGCCTTCAGTGATAGATTTAGTGGCGGCGATGACCATTCCAGCCCATTGACGTGGGTTCTGAGCCAAGGCCAGTAGTTCACTTCGTTGCTTTATGGTGAGCCTGCGAGCGGCAGCAATCAACTCTTGAAATGCAAGGGGAGGGGACGCTACAGGGGACGGCTTCTTGCGGCTTGATGTTTCGCCCTTGTTTTCGGGGTTAAATGCAACATCACCTATAGACTGAAAATCCTTAGGTCGCCGGATCATACCCGGCTCTGTCCACTCGGTAGAACCCCTGTGGTATTTGGCAGAAATAACAACTTCTGTCAGATCTGCAGGGGTTTGCTCGTTGCTATCGTCTTACAGAGCATGAATTCTGGCCATAGGCAATGCTTTTAATTACTTGTTGTAATCAGTGTTTTGATTTGCTGGTAGTCTTCGACTGAGATGGTGTAGACCACCAGGGCAGTCGAAATGGAGATGCTGTTGGAGGTGGCATTGCCCACGATGAGTCCATCAGCAGGAACGACGCGCAAGCCACCGCTGGGAGCCTGGAGAATAATCTGCCTGCCCCGAATCTCTTTCAATTTGTAGAGAGTCGTTAGGGGAGTCATGCCCGCCCTTCTCCTTGAGGAGTAGAACGAATTCGACCAACTGCGGAGATGCCCTTACAAGAAGTTTGATGTCAACGAGGCCCTGGGTCAATACGGAATCGGTTGAGTTTTTTCGAGGTGATCAAGTTCGACAGCAGCTAACTGGCTTTAGACAGAGCTACCGAACCTGCAACCACGGCCACCAAAGCCAGTACGAGCATGATTCCCACAATCCACAGGGAATGATTGGGCGGCATATCAGTATGCGTACTGTAGTAAAAGGCGCAAAGTGCCAGAGGCAGGAGGCACAATCCGCCAACGACGCCGGCAACAGCGGGTTCTATCTGTGCAGCAACCTCAGGCTTAGCAGCACGTTTTCCCAGAAGCCGTTTTGTTACAATCGCGGAAGCTCCCACGAAGAAAAAAATGATCGAGAGAGACCACAGCACGCCATGTCTGGTCAGGCCAAAGGCAAGAAAGGTGATTGCCAGACTGGCAAGTATCAGGAGAGCCAAAAAGCCGAAAGCAACCAGCATGACCGTGCTTGAGTATCGAGAGCCTTTTTTCCTAAGTGAGGAAGCAGACTGGGCAGCTTTCACACGTTCTACTTCTTTCTCATAACTCTCGAAGCTGATCTGACTCGACGATGGCAATGAGGCTGACTCCGTTTCCGGTTTGTCAGCCTGCAAGCAATCGTTGCAAAACCCTGAGATGTACTTAGCTTGGTAAGCTTTGCCGCACTTGAAGCAGCGTGGCATAGAACCTCCTGGCATGCCGATTTCGGCACTTCACTTTCGGCGTCTCTGCGTATGTTCATTCTAAGGTATTGCGCTAAACGGCCTATCACCATCCGATGAGGAAAAATGAGAATAATTCACACAGATCGAGCAGATTTGTTGCTACGTTCAGATTTGCGCCTCCGCTGTTCTCTTCTTCAGAGAACCTAGGGAATAAACCCATAGGCTCTTGTCGGTTCATGAAAGTCGGGTTGACAAATCCATTCAGGTCGGTGACAACTTGCAACTTCATGGATGTTGTCACGCTTGGCCAGGGACGGCCTGTGAGACAACATCGCTTCGTGCCACCCTGTGTTTGATGTTTATCAAAGCAGACATATCATCTTCTCGCAGCGTAAAACCCAAGTTGACTAAAAATGAAGAGTGATTATACTCCGCCAGCCTCGCATTAATCTGCGAGGATCGCTGATGCTGCGTAGTCTGTTTTCCAACGACTAAGTCATCTGCTTTCTCCAGATTCTATTTCGCCTCTTTAATGAAGGTGGTCGGATGTCCCGGTGGCTGACGATCGTCGCAGATGACTATGGAATCGGACCGGAAACCTCTCGCGGTATTCTGGACCTGGCCAAGGAAGGCGTGATCACCGCCAGCGTGGCCATCATTAACTGCGCCGATGTTCCGCGGGCCATCGAGGAGTGGAAGAAGGCGGCACCAAAAGCTGATTTAGGCTGGCATCCGAATCTGACTCTCGATGCACCGGTATGCAAGGCGGAAGAGGTTCCTTCCCTGGTACGACCCGACGGCACCTTTTGGCCGCTCAACTCGTTCCTCAAACGCATTTGCATGGGCAAGATCCAGCACGATGATGTCTATCGTGAGTGGTCAGCCCAGTACCAACGCTTCATTGATTTGGTCGGCTATCCCCCGCTCGTGGTGAACAGTCACCAACATGTCTCGCTGTTTCCTCCGGCTGATAAAGCTCTTCTGAAGATACTGGGCAAACAAACTCCACGCCCCTATCTACGACGAGTGGTTGAACGATTTCGACCGCTGTTTTCGGTGCCGGGAGCCAGAATCAAACGGATGGTGTTATCGACGTTGGGCAGCAGGGTGGCCCGCAAGGCACGGAAGATGGGATTGTCAGGTTCTCGGCAACTTATAGGCGTGACGGATCACGGTTGCGTGACTGATGAACGATTCTGGACGCGCTGGCTCGGTAAGACCAGTCGACGAGGCAGCATTGAGATTTGCTGCCATCCTGGGTATTACGACACGACTTTGACCGACCGTGACTGTGACGCAGAGGAGGGGCTTCTGCGTCGTCCACGCGAAACCGATCTCTTGCGGCGACCGGACTTCCGTGAAGCCATAGCCCATGCTGGGCTGGTTCCGGTGCGTCCCTCGCAATTGATCTAATACGTTTGGGAAACCATGACTGACCGACGCCCACTTCTGAGCATTGTTTCGCCTGCCTATAACGAGCAGGAAGTGCTTCCGCCGTTCCATGCCGAACTGCTGCGGACGCTGGAGACGTTGCAGGATGAGTACGATATCGAAGTCATCTACGTGGATGACGGTTCGAGCGACGCAACGCCGGCGGTCATCACCGGCATGGCAGCCCGTGACCCGCGTGTTCGTTATGTGCTCTTGAGCCGAAACTTTGGTCATCAGGCGGCGCTTACGGCTGGGCTGGAGTTCGCCCGTGGCGACCTGATTGTTTCGATGGATTCTGATCTACAGCATCCTCCCCACTTGATTCTGGAACTCCTTGCTCGATGGAAACAGGGGTTTGACATTGTTCTTACCATTCGGGAGGATGACAAATCTCTTGGTCTATTCAAGAAGCTGACTTCTAAAATCTTCTACATGTTAATGCGGAAGATGAGCGGAATGGATATTCGCCCTGCCGCCGCTGACTTCCGTTTGATGACGCGTAAATCGCTCAATGCGCTCTTGGCGATGCCGGAACGGCATCGATTCATTCGTGGCATGGTGCATTGGCTGGGCTTTAAGCGGAGCGAAGTGAACTTTGTGGCTCCGCCACGGTTTGCCGGCAAGTCGAAGTACACATTGCTGAAGATGATTCGTTTTGCCCGTGATGGGTTGCTTTCGTTCTCTCGTGTTCCGCTGCATGCGGCACTGTTAGCTGCCGGTGGTGCGCTGGGATTGAGCTTCCTTCTCTCTTTTGGAGCCTGGCTTGCCTGGAAGCCTGCAGGCACAGTGGCCTGGCTCATGCTGGCTTTGATCTTCACGGCCCATTTGGGTGGTTTTGCAGTCTGGGTGGCACTCCTTGCCTTCAGCGAGTACCTGGCCCGTGTGCATGAACAGGTGCTGGGCAGACCTCTGTACGTCATCAGTGAGACTTCGGACCGCAACGAACAGGGCGAGGTCGCTCTTCCCTATGCCAACAAACGCACGGCAGCTTAACCATGCTTCGTTGGCCACCCTCGCCTCGCCAGCTTGAACTCACCGCTTTGATGATTTGGAGCATCTTCCTCATCGTCATAGCGGTACTCGTCAGTCGGCCTGGCAAGCAAGGCAGAATTTTCCCTACTTATGTTGATGCCGGTAGGCATTTCCGGCTCGGCGAGCCGCTGTATTCGACAGGTCCGATTGCGGATGATCGGGATCTTTACCGATATAGTCCCATCGCCTCGGTGCTATTCATCCCCTGGGACTTTATTTCACTCCCTCTGAGTTCAGTGCTCTGGCGTTGGGGGCAGATCATAGCGTTTCTGTGGGCCTTAAAGGCATGGAGCCGGATTACCATTCCGAATGTTCCCTGGCCGGCATTGTTTCTCCTGGCATTGCCTATCTGTGGTGGCAATGTGAATAACGCACAAATCAACCCGTTGGTAGCGGCGCTGTTGCTGGGCAGCCTGGTTGCCTTTCATGGTCGACATTACTGGCTGGCTGCATTCGCTATCGGCATCGCTACGGCGTTCAAAGGGTATCCGTTGTCTTTAGGGTTGTTGTTATGTTTGATCGATTTTCGGCGTTTTACGCTGCCCCTTGTCGTCGCTCATCTGGCTGTGGCGTGCTTGCCCTTTGCGATTCAGGATCATCAATATGTTGTCCAGCAGTTTAGAGAATGGGTGCATCTGGTGACACTCGATGATCGATCACAATACACGCTGGATACCGGGTACTTCGACTTCCAGCGTGTGTTGCTGCGCTGGGGAGTGACCATATCGCAGATGCAATATCGGATCATCGAAGTGGCCGTCGGCCTGGTTGCTGCAGGTTTTCTTTGCTGGGGAATGTGGAAACAACAATGGTCACGATCTAAAGCTATTTATGTTGCCGGGGGATTGGGGTTTCTCTGGATGACCTTATTTGGGCCGACGACGGAGTCCGCTACGTACATTCTGATAGCTGGTTTCATTTGTCACGCCGTTATAGTGGTAGGCCATCGTTCCTTATGGGAACGCATCCTGGTTTGGACTGCTTATGCCCTGATGATCTCAAATGTCGTGATCAATTGGTTTCCCCAGTCGATTGCGAATGACCTGCGAACACTGATGCCTCAGCCCCATGCGGCGATGCTGCTGTTGATATGGGTGTTGATGGATTCGTTGCGAACAGGAGACAGTGAAGTGACTCCGGGCGATGTGAAATAGAGCGATTCTCGTTGGCGGAAAAAAACAGCTGAGCAGCATACTGCTCGGCTGTTTAGATTGAACGATCAGTGCTGATCAGGCAGCCAGGAGTGTTGCTCCGTCTTGTGCATTATCGGTAGTGGAATCCGTGGCTGTCGCCTGATGATACTGTACTTCCTGAATGCCGGCAATTAGCGTCAGGAATCCTAGTATTACGGTGCTGACGGCTGCTCCGCTGATGAACTTCCAGCTTTCACGGGCTCCGAACAGGCTGAAGATATCAGCCCCGATGGAGCCTACGACCCCAATCAGAAGTCCAGTCAGGGCGAGGGATCTTATCCTCGTCGTGCTGCCGCATACCAGTAGTCCCGATGTCAATAACACCAGGGGTAGCAGCAGGTAGAAGTGACGCATCTGTGCCTGCAGGCTGAAGGTGAGCATCAGGACGATCGACAGCCAGAACTCCATGGCTACGGTGCCACGGTTGACAGGCTGTGCTTCCAATGCACCTCCCCGGCCGTTCCAGAGTCGTACCTGGTGGGTTCGATAAATGATGCAGCCGATGGCAAGAACGGTGAGTGCGGTTAGGGCAGTCATGCCTGCGATAAAGACGTTCCCCAAGCCCTGCGATTCAGCGATCCGTGCCCAGGCGCTGGTAAAGGTGATGCTGCGATCATAAGTCAGCGGGAAGATGTAATATGCCTGTTCAGGGATGACGACGCCAAAGAGTTTACCCAGTCCGGCCAGGCCCTGGCCGAGGAACAGCAGGTTATTACTCCATCCATAGACCAAGGCAGGTAACATTGCCCAGACGACGACGCCCACCATGGACCAGATCACGGTCGACCAGCGCCGACGGAAGGCAAGATAGGCTACCACCATCAGCGGCATGTACTTGACGTTGATGGCAAACCCCAGGGCCATTCCGACGATAGCCGGATATCGATCGAGTACGGCGAAAGAGATCGATAGTGCGCACAGGGTCAACCAGTCGGTCTGCCCCTGCTCAAACTGCCACCGGCACTGTGTTTGCCAGATGAGCATGGTAACGCCCAGGGCCAGGATAAAATCGCCTGGCTCGGTCTTCCAGTTCAGTCTGTTCTTGAGAGTACTCCATACCAGCCAGAGGGCCCCACCTGTTGCAACGACGGTCATACCAAACCAGACCCAGGCTGCCTGCGTCATGTTGAGCATGCTGAGGGGGGACATCAGGGCGGCGAGCATGGGCGGATAGACATAGACTTCATCCCCGGCCCGGTAAGGATTGTTCCCCAGACGAGCCGCTTCTGCAGCCAGATAAAAGGCCTTGAAATCGATGTAGGGTTCATCGCTGAGACGGCGGGACATGCGGAATACGCCCCAGCCAAGCATGGTAATTACCAGGACCCAGCCGAGGATCATCTTGTGTTTGGAAGTGAGTGCGAACTTGGAGAACATTGTCGTCACCTATGGGGAATAGTCAGTCCGAAACTATACCCGGATATGGTGGTTTCACAAGTCGAAGTGGGTTGATACGGGTGGTGGCTAGGCTGCGATCCAAGTCTTGTGACGTGTTTTGAGTCAATGAAAAACCCTACGGGGAAACCCGTAGGTTCTTGTTGCAAGTTGATCAACATTCTTAGGCAAACAGTTCTTTCACAGCGGTGCCGCCATCGACGACTTTGATGGGTCGTCCGACGCTGCTCATGTTCTCTTTCTTGGGGTTGATCTTGAGCGCCTGGTAGAAGGAGCAGAAGAGGTCGTTGACGTTCACGGGGCGGTCCTTGATGTCCTTGCCATCCTTGCTGGTGGCACCGATCACCTGGCCGCCTTTGATTCCACCGCCGGCTAGCATCACGTTGAAGGCTCGTGGGTAGTGATCACGACCAGTGCGGGCATTGATGTTCGGCGTGCGGCCAAACTCACCCATCCAGATGACGAGGGTCTTGTCGAGCATGCCCCGTTCTTTCAGATCAGCGATGAGGGCTGACATGCCCTGATCGACATCACCGGCCAGCTTGGCGGTCTTGTTGAAGTTGTCGTCGTGGGTATCCCAGTTGCCATGCCCCACTTCGACAAAGGTGACGCCGGTTTCAACCAATCGACGGGCCATCAGGCAGCCCTGGCCGAAGGTAGTTCTGCCATAGCGCTCACGAGCAATGTCCTTTTCCTTGTTCAGATCAAATGAGGCCAGGTGAGGGGACAAAACCATGTTGGAGGCTGACTGATAGATGGCCTTCTGATCAGCGACACGAGACTGGCCGCCGGCATTGGCGAAGTCCTTGCTGAGGGCATCCATCAGACCCAGTCTCCGATTGAGTCGTTTGCCATCAACACCGGTGGGCAGTTCCACATTCTGTGGAAGACGGTTGGGGTCCTGTACTGCGAAGGGAGCGTAGCTCATGCCGAGGAAGCCGGAACCGGCGCCGGTGACATCCTGACCACCACCACCGCCGATGCTGACGTAGTGGGGCAGATCGAAAGTCGGGTCAGCGATTTCGCTGGCGACCATGCTGCCCAGGCTGGGGTACTTAATGCTGCCAGATGGGGCGTAGCTGGTGTGCATCTGGTAGACGGCACGGGGGTGGTTGCCTTCCTTGCTAGTCATGGAGCGGATGATGGCGAACTCGTTCATCAGCTTGGCAGTGCGTTCCCAGCCTTTGGCGATTTCGATGCCGGAGACAGCCGTCTTGATCGCTTCGGTAGGGCCGCCGGTGCTGGTGCCCGGCTTGGGATCAAAGGTCTCGAACTGGCTGGGGCCACCCCGCATGAAGAGCAGGATGCACGACATTCCTTTCTTGCGAAGTTCCGGGGCGGCAGCTCGCACCTGATCCATCCACGATAGGCCACCCAGAGCGGCTGCCCCGATGCCGACTTGTTTGATGAAATCACGACGATGGGTGATGAGGCCATCGTTGGCGAGGTGCAGTTTGAGGTTGTGAGTAAGCATGGCTAATAAAGTCCTGAGTGCCTAGTGCTGAGTCCTGAGTGTCGCCATTGCTGAAAGCTGACAGCTTTATCGTTTCGTCTGGAACTCCGCCGAGTTGACGAGTACCCAGAAGAGATCTTCGTAGGCAGCGTATCGACTGTTCGTCGGGAACTTCTGGATGTAGTCGGTGCTGATCTTCTCTTCACGGGGCGTGGCGGAACGGGCCAGCACTCGAAGATAGACCGCTTGGACGGCATCCTTGTCGTTGGTGTGCGACTTGAGAATCTTGCCCAGCGAGGTGTCGTTGCCATTCCGCATCTTCATTTGAATCTGAGGTTGATTCATGAGCATGAGGGCTTGCGAGATCGTTGATTCGACTTCGTCCTGTTTGGCAGTGGGATCAAAGGCGAACACTCCCTTAAACTGCCCCTCGAATCCAAAGCGACGAGCCAGGCGATCAGCGGGGTTGGGTGTCTTCGGTTGATCCTTGAGCTTGCCCATGCCCGGACGGAACTGGGGCTGCTGGATGGGGCCTAAGACGGCGACCAGCGAATCCCAGATTTCATCAGCGGTCAGGCGGGAGGGATAGTTGCCTGCGAAGTGGAGGTGTTGATCAGCAGTCTCGCCAAGGCGAACCTGGCGCTGATAGGTCTGCGAGTTCATGATCAGACGATAGAGATCACGAATATCGGTGCCCGATTCCTTGAAGTGCTGGGCAAGCTGGAGGAGCACTTCGGGGTAGGTCGCTTCCATGAGAGGCCCCATGTTATCGACCGGGTTATAGAACGACTGGCCCATCAGATCGCCCCAGACACGGTTGACCATGTTGGCATAGAACCAGTAGTTCTTGTCTGAGGTTACATACTGGGCTAATTGTTTGCGACGATCTTCATCGCTGAGGTCCTTCTTGGGCGTCTCGCCAGTCAGGAACTTGGGCTGCATGACATAGGTCTTCTGCGGATCGTTCTTGTCGGGCATGCGGTGCTCGCCGACGAGGGCGCTGAAGATGGTGAAGCCGACAATGCGGTTCTCTTCACGGACAGGGCGGTCCTTGGTGCGGGCATAGAAGGCGACCAGTTCGTGGAACTGTTCACGCTTCCAGATGTCGTTGGGGTGATCGTGGCACTGGGCACACTGAATCTGGATGCCCATGAAGACTCGGGCGGTATCCGCGGCCCGCTCGATGTTGGCATCGGCACCAAGGTGAGTGAGCAGGAAGTGACCAGCCCCGACTTCGGAGTCTGACTTCTTGGAGTCGCCCCCGGCATAGCGAATCTCGCCGGTGGAAGTGATCATCTCGTTGACCATCTTCGACCAGGGTTCATTCTTGCGGATCGATTCCGCCAGCCATGCCTCGAACTTCGGTTCATTGATCTTGGAACGTTGTTCAGTGGCACGGGTAGCCACGACATCACGCAAATATTTGGCCCAGTGCTTGTTGAAGTCGTCGCTGGCCAGCAGGCGGTTGATGAGTTCACTGCGTTTGCCGGCTGATTTGTCGGCGATGAATTGCTTGATGTCGGTTGGTTCAGGCAACTTCCCTGCGAGATCGAGATAGACCCGGCGGACGAACTGCTCATCGGTGGTGCGGGCGGTGTATTTCAAACCTTCCTGCGACTGCAGCTTCTTCAGCATTTCGTCGATGGCAGCGGGGCTGAGCTTGACGGCAGTGGTCGAGAGCCATTCTTTGGGGATGATATCGACGTTTTCGAGCTTCTTGCCGTATACTTTGTCGTTCTTGTCCGGAGTCTTGGATTTCTTGTCGTCGGCGTGTAGGGAACCGAGGACAACCAGACCTGAAGCGATGGCTGCCATATACCAGGAGATTTTGCTGATCGATTTCATACATCACCACTATTCATACATCACCACTACAGGGAGCGGGGAATCGGAAGGCTCTACCTTGATTGTAACCCCTGCATGGCCTCAATGTTCTGCAAAACCTAGTCGTCAGCCAGGGGTTTGTTGGCATCGACGAGATACCAGAAGACGACGCCGATAGCATAGGCAGTAGCGTACAAGCTCATGCAGATGATGTACCCCTTAGTATCAACTGTTTTCGTTGCCTGATCGGTGAAACCGGCGATGATGAGTCCCGTGATGTAATTGCTCAAAGCCGCCCCGAGGTTGCCGATCATATTCATGCAGCCGGAGATGATTGCAGCGTAGCGTTTGCCAATGTCCTGAGCGGTAGCCCATGCCGGCCCCAGAGTTAAGTCGCTGAAGAAGCCAACCATCGCCAGACAGCCGATAAGAATGTAAGGGCTGCTATGATTGAAGATTGCGGCTAGGTAGGCCAGGCAGCAACCGGCGTAGCCGATCATGCCATAGAGTTTGCGGCCCAGGGTGCGATTGCCTGTCCGGCGGATGAACCGATCCGAAAGCACGCCTCCCCAGATGCAGGCGATACCACCGAGAAAGAAGGGTGAGCCGGTCAGCAGGGCGATGCCCAACTGATGCCCGGTACCGGAGTTCTCCTTGATTCCAAAGCTCTGCTTCATGTAGGTCGGCAGGAAGTACATGAGGAAGTACCAGCCGAAATTCGTGCAGAAGTACATGCCACAGAGGAACCACAGGTTCTTCTGGCTGAAGAGATGCTTCCAAGGCACGCTCTCATGCCCGCCAGACGAGTTGGCTTTGCCAACTCGGATCAACTCGCGCTCAGCCGCATTGCAGGAAGGATCGTCCTCGGGTTTGTTGCGGAACCAGATGAAAAAGAGAGCTACCCAGATGAGGCCGAGCATGGCGAAAAGAGCGATGGCCAGACGCCAATCAAGGCCCATCCCGACGGTGAGGAGAATCCAGATGAACGGCGTTAGCCCGCCCATCAGACGTGAGGAAAACCAGACGGTGCCCTGAACAAAAGCCCGTTCGGTTGCCGGAAACCATTGATAGAGCGACTTGGAGATGTTGGGGAACGCGCCGGCTTCACCCATGCCAAAGAGGAACTGGATGACGACCAGCCCCCAGAAACCGATGCTGATCCCGGAGCCGAACAGGGGCAACCCAGCCAAGGCCATGAGGCCCAGAAAGAACGACCAGAAAAGGACGATGCGTAAGAGTGTCTTGCGAGGGCCGAAAGTGTCGCCGAGCCAACCGGAGGGGATTTCAAACAAGGCGTAGGCGAGTTGGAAGGCGACTAGGAGTAGGAAGTAGTCCTTTTCTTCGTTGCCCACCGCCTCCATGACTGGCTTTTTGGCGTTGCCGTTGAGCGCACGATCAAGGTACGTGATCATGGCCAGGGAGCACATCAGTCCGAGGACACGATAGCGTACGAATGTGGCGGTCATCCCGATTTCCTGCTTCTGGTCAGTCGAGTAAACCATTCATGTAGCTGCCAGTAGAGCATGAAGACAGCCAAAATGCTTCCTAAAACTATCAGCAGCCAGTGCCAGGGCTGCAGAACGAACGGTATCTCGGGTTTAGCAGGGGCAGGGTTATCAGCCAGCAGGGCATCATTGCCGATAAAGAGTTTCTGTTTGGCTGGCATGGCGGAGGAGACCTCGATCAGTGCCTGCGACAAGGCTTCGGGAGTCAAAAAGGGAACGAGGCTCTGACCGAGGGTTTGTACTATCCAGACCTCGGGTTGCCGCTTGTTTGCGAAGGAACCGACCAGGCTCTTCCAGTGCATGGCCTCCTGGACTAGGGTACGACGCAGCTTCAGGTTGGGATGTGACAGGCGAAAAGTATCGACGGCATCACGGAAAAGTTCCAGCGAGAGCTTGGGATTCTTCATCACCATAGCCCACTCAGCAAGTTGCCAGTGCAGTCGACCATCATCGGGCAGCCAGATCAGAAGCTGCTGGATTTGGCGGGTGGCATCAGAGGCAGACTTGTTGGATAGCTTGTCCAGTTCACTGGCAGCCAGGTCGCCAAAGTTCCAATTGCCTCGGGCATCGGCGAAGCGGAAGGGGACGGCGGCTTTGCCAAAGAGCAGATCGAGATCAGGCTGGGCTCCTCGTGACAGGTTTTCTCGCAGCCGGCGTTGCACCAGGCGAAGTTGGAGTTGTTCCATGTCCCGCAAAGGGGCAGGGGCCAGGTCGACAGCGGTTTGCAGGCATCGCTCGGCGGCATCAAGCCTGCCCGTTAGTTGATACGCCGTTCCAAGATTAGCAGCCAGGGCGAAGTGACGAGGGTTTGCTCTCATGGCTGGTTCCATGACTGAGACAGCCTCCTCAAACGGAGGCTGCTTCGGAGAGGTCAGTTTCAGATAGATGAGATACCCCCCCAAGTCGGCAATCTCATCGGAAGTTAGTTTGCTCTTGGCTCGGAGGGCTTCGACCTTGGCAAGGAAGTCGAGCCGCTGAGTAGTGGGTTTGCTGCCCATTGTCACATCAGGCGGACCATAGCCACGCAGGAAACGCAGTTGAGCAGGAAACTCTGACAGGTCAGCAACAGGTGTCAACTTCTCGCCGGTGATGTGAATGCCCGCTCGTACTGGTGCAGCCAAGACAAGCATGCAGACGATGAGACGTACACTCTGGCAGAGATAGTGTTGAACTGATCGCATGAGAGCTTATTCCAGCGTGTTGCCACCGTTGACGGAGAGCTTTTGACCCGTGATGAACTTGGCTGCGTCAGAGGCGAGGAAGGCAACCGCATTGCCAATATCATCGGGAACGCCCATGTGGCCCATGGGCACCGCTTTGGCGTAGGCGTCTTTGAGAACTTGTGAATCGTTCACGTGTCGTTCGGTGGGAATCCAACCGGGGGCGACCAGGTTGACGGTGATATTCCACTTGGCGAGTTCCATTGCCCATGATCGGGTCAGGCCCAACTGGGCTCCCTTAGCTGCAACATACTGCGAGAACTCAGGAACACCCTTTTCGAAGACCTCGGAGCCGATGTTGATGATGCGGCCAAACTTGCGTTGCTTCATGCCCGGCAGCACGGCCTGGGCCAGATACATGGGGCTTTTGACAAAGAATTCAAGCTGATCGAGGAAGGCCTGCCAAGTGAGGTCTTCGAGTTTGATGAAAGGCTGCGGGCCGGTGGCGTTGGGAACAATGATATCGATGGGGCCGAAAGCCTTCTCTGTTTGGGCAACCAACGACTTGACCACCTTTTCGTCACGCACATCGCCGGGGAACGCCGCAGCTTTGCCACCGGCTTTGCGAATATCGTCGCAAAGCCGTTCGGCTTTGTCCGGGCTGGCAAAGTAATTGACTGCAACGGCGGCACCGGCTTGGGCTAACTTCTGTGCTATCGACGCGCCTAAACCGCGCGAGGCTCCGGTTACTAAGGCCACTCGGCCTGCTAATGGACTACTCATGCGTCCTCCTTTGGTGTATCGATAGTAGTGTAGAGATTCGGGCAAGGCGCTGGCATGGGGACGACCTGCATTGCCAGCTTGCAAGGAACTTTGCTATTCTGTTAAGCGATGATGGGAATACCTCCGCTGGAGTGGTATGTCGTATCGAACGCTGAAACGATTAATGGGCGAAACGAACCTGGAGCGGAAGTGTAGACTGCTCTTTGGACTGGCTACGCTTCTGCTCATCACCGGCAGTTTTCTCTGGTACGGCTGGAGCACCGCGGGTCTGGCTTACGAGCAAGCCGAGATGGCCAGCCGATTCGCAGCGACTCAGGCGCTGGTGCAGGCCCATGTTAAGAAGGGATTGGCTCCCGAAATGGGAGCGCTGTTCGATAACATCCCTAATACCTTCATCAAACCAGAATCCCGGCTCGAAACCAGCATCAGCCCCAGAGCGCCGAAAGACGGCACGCTTGAGGCGCTGCTTGCGACGTTTGACAAGATCGAGAACGGCGACAACGATCACCTTACTTCATTCGATGATAGCAAATATGTCTATCGGATGGTGCTTCGCGCCGGGTCATCCTGCATTCAGTGCCATCGTACGGTCGCACCCATTGCAGCCAAAGAAGGCGACCCTATCGGGATTGTTACAGTACGCATTCCGGGAGTGGAGTTTACGGATCGCGTTCACATTAACATCGCCATCCTGATCACCACCGCCCTCATCTCTGCCCTGCTATTATCGGCGGGGAGTTGGCTGATCATTCGCTATGTCATCGTCAAGCCGGTCAAGCATTTGAAGGAAGTCAGTGATGCTATCGCATCGGGCAAGCTCAACATTCGCAGCGAGATCCTGACAGGTGATGAATTTGAAGACCTTTCCCACGCTTACAACCGCATGTTGCGGAGCTTGATGGACAAAGAAGACGAACTTCGCCAGGTGAATACCGATTTGAACCGATCCGTGGACGACTTGGCGAGAGCGAACCTGGCGCTCCACACTGCCAACCAGCTCAAAGGCGATTTCCTGGCGACCATGAGTCATGAACTCAGAACGCCCTTGTCGGTGATCATCGGATTCAGTGAACTGCTCAACAGCGCCACGCTTACCGAGAAGCAAAGAAAATGGATCGAGAACATCCATAGCAGCGGCAAGCATCTTCTGAACCTGCTTAATGATGTGCTCGAACTGGCGAAGATCGAAGCGGGTAAGATGCAGGTGCGACCTGAAGAGTTCAATTTCCGTGATCTTTGCGAGGGAGTCGCGGCCATCTTCCGTCAGCAGGCAGAGAACAAGCGGCTCAATCTAGACTGTGATATTGCCGACAACGTGCCGACTCTCAAGCAGGATCCGCAGAAGCTGAGGCAGATCTTGTGGAACCTGCTCTCCAATGCGGTGAAGTTCACCCCCGAAGGCGGACAGATACGCATTCAGGCTCATGCGGAGCAGGACGACCTGTTGATTGTCGTTTCTGATACCGGTGTAGGCATCGCCCAGGAGGATCAGGAATCTGTCTTTGAGAAGTTCCGCCAGACCAGCCAGGTTTTGACTCGTGAACAAGGGGGCAGTGGGCTGGGTTTGTCCATCTGCAAAGAGTTAGCCAAGCTACTGGGGGGCGACATTGTTCTGAAGAGCACACTGGGGCAGGGGACGACCTTCACCGTACGCATTCCGATCAATCTGGAAGAAGCGTTCGAGACGATCAGCGACTTTGACGCTGAACAGGTAACACAGAACATTACGAAGGAACTCGCAGGAACCGCAACTCATCCGTAAGGAGGTTGAGCGTGGCGATGCTGTATTCGCTGGCCCGATGTAGTGCGCCAGGATTGATGCAGTGAACTCCCTGATTCATCTCATTCGTCGCATGATGGGTATGCCCACTGAACAAGTAGTCGGGTTTCTGATTCAGTAACTCGTTGACAACCCGATACAAATGGCCATGCGTTACGCCGATGTGCTTGCCGGCCAATTCGATGACAGCACCCTGGTTCAAATAATGGAGATGTTCCATCTGCTGTGAGGCTTGACGAAGTTCCACATCGTCATCGTTGTTGCCCATGACAAAGTACAAGGGCGTGCCCGCGAAGAGGGCAAGAATATCAAAACTACAGATGTCACCACAGTGGATGATGGCTTCCACCTGGGATTCGTGCAGCAGCTTACTGGCCGAGGTAGTCCGGGCCAAACGGTCGTGGGTATCTGAGATGATGCCAACAAGCATGTCTTACCCGACGAACCCGGCCTGCATTACCTTAATGCCCTTGAGTGCCATCTTGAGGGCTTCGGGGTTCGGGGCCACTTCGAGGGCTACCGACTTATCGATTTCGCCGGCCATCACCAACTGTCTGAGGTGATCGTTGAAATCGCACATGCCTTCCTGAGCGCAGATGCGGATGGCGTCAGCAATCTGCTTGTCCTTTTCCTTGATGATGAGTTCCTTGATAATCGGGTTCACAAGCATCACTTCCACGGTGGGCACGCGCCCTTTACCTTCCTTGATACAAGGCAGCAACTTCTGGCAGATCACCGCCTTCAGGTTAAAGGCAAGGGCCTGACGGATGGCATGGTGCATATCGGCGGGGAACAAGTCGAGGATACGACCAAGAGTCGAGGGGCCGGATGAAGCATGAATCGTGCCGAACACGAGGTGCCCCGTTTCGGCAGCATTGATAGCTGCCTCAAACGTTTCTCGGTCACGCATTTCACCGACCAGGATGATGTCGGGATCTTGTCGCACGGCATGCTTGAGGCCAGTCGGCCAATCTTTTACATCCAGATAGACTTCACGCTGGTGGATGACGGATTTATCATCGTTAAAGACATATTCGATGGGGTCTTCGAGCGTGACGATATTGAGCGGCTCACGCTTGTTGATGAAGTTCAGCATGGCGGCAATGGTGGTAGACTTGCCTGAGCCGGTAACACCGGCAAGCAACACCAATCCCTGATCGATCATGCAAAGTTTTTCAAAGACGGTCGGTTCACCTTCTTTGCGAATCTTGTCGTGATCGGGAATGACCAGTCCGAGCTTTTCAAAGGACGGAACATTGCTCGATACGCGCCGAGCCACCAGGGAGAGCTTGCCACGCTGATAGAAAAGATTGACACGGAAGCGGCATTCATCATCACCGATGATGTAGGCAAAATCAGCTCCACCCGTTTCCTTTAAGGTGGTGATGTAGTGTGGCTTCATCACTGGGAAGAAGAGTTCTTCCATCTTCTCTTGGGTCATCGGCGCCATTTCCATACGACGAATCACGCCATGCAAACGCATCATGGGCGGCTGGCCGACTTTAAGATGCAAGTCGGACCCCTGGTATTTCATGACCATGCGAAAGAGCTTATTGACAGGCGGCTCTTCCTTTTTCACGTCGACTGAGCCAATCAGGGCTTCTTCGTTGGTGCTGACGACGGCGTTCGATTCACTGGCCATGGTTTCAACCGGGATAACGGGTTTGTGGAGTGAATACATCATTCTAACGGTGTTGTTCTCGGAATGCTACTAATCTCATGGCCCTTCATCACCCGTTCTCCAAGGTTTTCATCTGTTAATGATGTTAAAATCGAACCATTTGTTCTTTGGGGCGACAGCGGAAGCCGAGATTACCAGTGTGGAAATGGCTTCCTGCCCAAACTGCCTGGATACCCTGCGCCAATTGATGATGGATTGACAACATGAACTTGGAAGGGTATCAGCTCGCTGGTTCACAAGGCATCATGATGATAGGGCAGGGTTCGCATGGACCGGTTGGGGGAACTCAACAAGACTCTGATGACAACCGCAGCCAGGCTTTGGCTGGCGATGTTGTGTATGCTGTTCCTTGCTGATTCTGTGCAAGCGACCGATGTGCCCTCCTGGCTTCCACAATATGATCTCGATCTGAAACTCGATCTGCGTACGAGACGTTTGTGGGGCGTTGAAAAGGTGACGTTCTACAATCGTCATGATCGCCCCGCGACAGAACTCGTATTCAATGCCTATTCCCGATACAAGATTCCCGATGGCGATGGCGTCAAGCTGGCCAAGACGCTCGAATTGCTGCGCTCGAATCCGAGCGATGGCATCGATTGGGTTGGCGAACGGCTCAATGTACAGGCGGTGTTCACCAACGATGAGCGAGGCGTCAGACGTTCCATCCCATTTGCCTGGCGTAAGGATCTGCACACCGCCTTCGAGGTAGCTCTGGCGACACCGTTGAAGAAGGGCGAAAGCATCACCGTTGAGGTTCACTTCACGCTTGATCTGCCCGACAAGGAAGGCCGATGGGGCCATCGAGAGGGCATCACCTACCTCACCCACGCATTGCCGGCATTGGCCTACTACGATGAAAAGGGCTGGCAGCCCACCCCTTTCATCGCCTGGCATCAGCCCTTTTTCCAGGAAGCGGGCATTTACAATGTCCGTATGACTCTGCCGGAAGATCAGAAGCTTGCCTGCACCGGAACGATCTTGAGCGAGAGTCCGCTGGGGGACGGCACCAAGATGGTGAGCATCGCCAGTTGCTGTGCTCGTGAGTTTTCCTTTGTCTGCTCGAACCGCTTTCAGGAATGGTCCGAGATGGTGGAGCGAACCAGGGTGCGCGTGCTGGCACTGCCTGAACACAAGGAAATGGCCCAGCGTTGTCTGAAAGTCGCCTGTGAGGCCATTCCTCTCTATAACCGCTGGTTCGGACCATATCCCTTCGGTGACTTCTGCATTGCCGAGAGCCATTTCGCCTGGAATGGTAACGAGTGCTCTGGTCTGGTCATGATCGACAGTAGAGTGATGAGCATCTCGCCGCTGCTGGAACGCTACATCGATCATTTGATCAGTCATGAGACATTGCATCAGTGGTGGTACAACATCGTCGGCACCAATGGCTACCGGGAAACGTTCATGGATGAAGCGGTGGCCTGCTACTACACCGCCAAGGTGATGCAGAAGAAGTTCGGACGTAACTCGAAGCTGTTACAGTATCCTGTTGGCCAAAGCTGGCTGCCCAACGTTAAACACGAGGACTATCGCTTCTATGGCCTGTATGGCACGCTGGCTCGCAAGGAAGAGACGGTGACAATTCAGGAAATGGAGAAGTTCGGCAATGTCATCACCCTCTTCAGCATGACTTACGACCGTGGTGCCAAGATCTTCAACATGATCGAAGAACGCATCGGTGAAGAAGCCCTATTCGACTTTATGCGGCTGCTTTATGCCAAGTATCAGTTCCGCATCCTCTTTGTGGCTGACTTTCAGCGTGAACTGGAGACCTACACCGGGCGCAGTTGGAAAGAGTTCTTCGACAACTGGTTCTATGGCGTCGGTGGAAGTGATTGGTCATTGAGCAACGTTGCCATGGAGAAGGGGGAAGGCAACAAAGGTTCCTTCCGTGCAAAGATCAACGTCAGACAATTGGCTGAGTTCACTGAACCAACCTACTTGGGCTTCAAATTCAAAGGCGACGAGTCCTACACTCTGCGTATCCCCGTTCGGCCTGGGGAGACGTTGCCGGGGATGAACCTGGCAGGAATGCCGGCGACTCAAGCAACGGGGACTGCATTTGCGTCGTGGAACTTGCCTTCTCAACTGGAAACTGAAGCGATGGCCAAGGCCAACGGTATCGTACCGCTGCAATATTCGACCGATCCGGATGGCAAAGGGATGACCATTGTGGTTGATCTGCCGAGCGAACCGGTGCAAATCAGCATTGATCCCGATCAGGTGCAACTTGATAAGAACCCGGCCAACAACCATTGGAAATTAGAACCCGAGATCAAGCTGACACCACTCTTAACGCCGTTGGATGAGACCGATATCACTACGTCCTATGATCGCTGGAACATCATGGCTGGGCCTTGGCTTGGCCTGAGCCGGCCACAGTTTGGTCAGCAGGCCTATGCAGGAGTGCGCGCTGATCTGTTTCGATTGCAGACCTTCCAGGGAGGCGGCTACGTTGCCTGGAACGCTTACAACCAGGATATGGTAGCAGGCGCGGACATGGTCTTTCAGCATTTCCCTGACACCCATATGGAAGTGGGAGCCCAGTATGACCATAGCCTGACGAGTGACTGGGCCAGTCTGCTTCGAGATCGGGCGCGAGTTTACGGTCGATACATCATTAACGAAACCTCCAGCCTCTATCTAAATCCAATTGAATATGTCGAAACCTATGCCCGGCTGACCGCCGTAGCTGATGGCTCAGGAAACGGTCGTTTTGTTCCTCCGGGTGTCGAGGGGTTCAACAACATGGCCGGCGTAGGCTTGTTCTGGACGCAGAACTATTTGACTCCCTATTGGGATCCCGAGGGAGGCTACCGACTCAATTTTAACTTTGAATACGGCCTGCCCATCTTTGGCACCTATACTTGGTATGATCTCGTGCAGGGCGAAGCGGTGCTGGTGAAATCGATGCCCGAAGGATTGGGTTACCTTTCAGATACCAAGTGGGCGTTCAGGGCCTGGGGCGGCAAAGGTTTCCCGGCCAATGGTTACTTCTTCCAACTGGGTGGGGCCAACATGGTGCGAGGATTGTCTCGTGATGCACTGGAAGGCGATATGGGATGGATCGGTTCCATTGAATGGCGGCTGCCTATCTGGAAGAACTCCGATGTCGATTTCTGCTATCGTGTCGGTGTGATGAAGAACCTCTATTTAGCTTTGTTCTACGATGTCGGTGAAATCTACTTGAACAACAACTCGAATGGAGGAGTGGTTCACTCGTTCGGTGCCGGCCTGCGCTTCGACTTAGGCTGGCTCGGCTTCATCGAACGGACGACTGTGCGGCTGGATGTAGCCAAGGCTGTGAATCAAAATGATTCGGTACAATTCTGGTTTGGGTTGCAGCATGCGTTTTGATAGTGAAGGCCAGATACTGCGCTGGTAGTCAAAGCTCAAAAACAATGTGCCAATCTCTTGTGGACGTTGTTGACTGGCGCTATCATTAGAAACATATCCTGCGGACGAAGGGTAGCGATTGCCCCTTACAAACGGCCCAGTATGGCCGACTTTTCCGCCTTTCCCTGTCTGTTTCCTCTTTGACGACGCCCCAGATAGGGTAAACTAGATATCTAGATAAGTCCCTTGGGGACTTTGCGCCTGGGGCAGGGGAGATTCGCCCATGACGATTGCACAGATTGTACTAGCCAGCCTTAACATTCTGGTGGCTGGCTTGATGTTCTACATGGCAGGGCAGAGCGCCTATGCTCGTGCTGCCTGGACAGCCCATGTCCGTGGTCTGGAACGCAATCGCGATGGCGTGCAGGTGGCCGACTGGCTGAATGAATTGCCAGTAGCGCAGAAAAACATCCTGAAAAGCAGAATCAGCGTAGATGCCAACACCTTCATGGCATTGGATCCCGAGACACGGGCTGAGGCCCTGAGAAGCCTGAAAGGCGATGATGCTGACAGCGAACGCATGAAGAGCGACGAAGGCATCCGACAGGAAATCGCCAGCCTGTTTTGGAGCACTGGCGAGCGTACGACGGTCAAGAAGGATGGCGACAAGAAAACCTACACCGTCATCGAAGATCTTGAAGCTCAGAAGAAGACGCCTCCCAGCATGTTGCTCAAGCCCGATGATCCGCAAGTAGCCGCATGGGCTCGTAAGCTGGGCCCGGCCGGTTTCACCAAGCTCGTTCGTGCTGCTATTCAGCAACAGTATCCACGCCTGGAACTTGATACTCGAGAGGCCGGCGCCAAGCTCTACTTTGCTCGTGCCAGGCGTGCTGATGCTAAAGCCCAGCAGGAAAGCGTGAAAGCTGAAGTGGAAGAATTGACCAAGCGACGTGATGTCGAGAAGGAACTGCTCCGTCAGGCTGAGTTCGAGAACCTCGAAAAGCGTCGTGAAATCACCAAGCTGGAAGCGGACATCGAAGAAGCTCTGGCTGGATTAACGTTGGCTCTGGGACGTGAGGCTGATAAGAAACGGCTTTACGAAGAGATTCAACAAAAGACCACGCAAACGGCAGCCAACAACGAAAAGCTCGTCGACACCATTAAGAACAAAGAAGACAAGTAAGCCGGGGAACACTGACCATGCTAACTACCATCGGCAAGAATCTGGTTTATGTCATCGTGATCCTGAGCATCACGGGCCTGGGCATTTCCCTCTGGGCCGTGGCCGACCGAACTGATTTCAAAGCTCTTTCCGAGCAACTGGTTGCGGAAGACGGACAGGTACGGAAAGCACAAGCCGCAGAGCGTGCACAATTGGAGTTATTACTGAGTACGGTGGCAGCCCGGAGTACTAAGATTCCCCGTGGCCCCGATGAAATTGCTGCAAATAAAGACATGACTATCGCTAAAGCACTTGAAGCCGCTGATGATTTGGAGAATGAAATCAAGAAAATCGCTGCAGATCTACCTGTTGATATTCAGGCGCGCATCAGTTTGATCAATGATCTGCAGGCTCTCCGTGAAAAGCTCCGAGTCGAAAAAGAAACGGGCAATGCTCTTCGTTTAATCATGACTCCTGATGATGCTCGTATTCGTCAAGGACAGAAAAGCTATCGAGACACGATTGCTCAGTTGCAGGTTGCCAAGGAAGAAGTCGAAAAGCGGACTGAAGCGATGCAGCCTGACATGTACAACGCCGCCATCCGCCTGCAGAACTTGCAGCAACGGTTTGAAGGGTTGAAGAAGCGGGCCAGCGAACTCGGTATCCAATAAAGTGCCGAAAAGCGTTGACGGCTGAACGCGAGGCTGTTGTAATTTAGGAAGGATGGGCGTGGTAGGGGAAAGCCACGCTCTTCTACATAGGGTTGGGAAGAAAAGGCAAGAATCCAGCGGTTGCATCGGGCTTGACAGAGCGTTTAAGCCATGGCATAGAAGCGCCGGATTCGGACGAGGTCAGCCGTACTGCTGGCCGAACGGGGAAATAAGCCATGACGATTATTGGAAAGATACTGACCTTCCTCATTTTCGTCTTCAGCCTGTTGTTTCTTGGCTTTGCCATCATCATCAACAACACCAATAAAGATCCGCGCAACAAGAACATGAGTTGGTACGAGCGGGTCAAGCAGCTTGAAGCGGGGCAGAAGAACTACGTTGAAGACCTGAAGGCCAAACAAGAAGAAATTGCCTCACTGCTCTCACAGAACATCGCTTTGGGCAAGGAACTGGCTGAAACCAGGGCACGCCATGAAACTCAGGTCACTGAACTGACCAACAAGGCCAGTGTCGCTGAGAATGCCAAGGAAAACGCCGTCACCAAGCTGGCTCAGAACCAGGTCGTGATTTCCACCATCCAGTCCGACAACGAAAAGCGAGTGAAAGAAAACCTTGAACTCTCTGAACGCCTTAAGCAGGCTGAAATCACCAAATCCGATCTTATTCAGAAACTGACATCTGCGAACAATGGTCGAGTTGCAGCTCAAATTGAACGAGACACGCTTCGTAGTCGCCTGGATGAGACTGAAAAAGAAATCGCTCGTCTGGGTCGTGAGATTGAAAATAACCTCGAAAAGAACATGCAGAGGCAGTCAGCAGCCGACGCAGGCAAGTCACAGCCTCCTCCAACCGATGTACAAGGGGTGGTGACAGGGGTATCTAGCGATGGGGCTTATATTAGTCTTAACAAAGGGAGCGACCATGGCTTGGCCAAGAACCAGACACTTGAAGTATACCGGATGAATCCCAAGGCTGATTGGCTCGCCCGTATTCGTATTATCCAGGTAAACGATCACGAAGCTGTTGGCATGATCGTTATGCCCACCAATCGTAAAGTAACGATAGTCAAGGGTGATCTCGTGGGCAGCAGTATTCTGCCTGCCGGTGTCGGTCGCTAACCACGAAACAAGAGTCTGATCAGAGGAGAGACAAGCCATGGCAGAAAAAGCCAGACCCACGAATGATTCCTACACAGTACTGCTGACCATCTCACTGGTAGCCATGATTGTTTCCTGTGTGCTGCTCTATTACGATATCAAGCGGTATCCAAAGATTACGCCAGACGGTGGTGGCTTGGTCACCGCTCCTGCCAAAGGCTAGGCAAAACCTCGACTTCATTGCAACCCATGAAGGTCACCTTCGTGGGTTGTTTCGTTCGCACTCCTGTTGACTTTACGCCCGCCTGCTGGCTAGACTCTTGCTTCCCTAATCGAGCAGGTGTCAAGGATGACCCCGTTTCTTCGCGGCATGATCGAAGCCACCGTCCGCACTTTTAGAATGCCTGGCCCCATTGTTGAAGTGGGTTCGTACCACGTGCATGGCCAGGAACAACTCATCGATTTGCGGCAACTCTTTGCCGGGCAGCCTTACATAGGCATTGACATGAGGGCCGGGCCTGGGGTCGATCGAGTTGAGAATGTCGAACGCCTGGCGATGCCGAGCCGGTCCGTGGGTACGGTGGTGGCCCTAAGCACCCTGGAACACGTTCGCCGATTCTGGCTGGGCATGGCTGAGTTGAAACGCATCCTGCGGCCTGATGGTGTGATGATCCTTTCCACGCCGTTCTACTTTCACATCCACAATCATCCGAGCGATTATTGGCGTTTCACGCCAGAGGCACTCGATTCACTGCTTGATGATCAGTTCTCCCAACGCATCTTAGGGCATCAAGGCCCTGACAAGCGACCGAGCAACACCTGGGCCATCGCCTTTGGCCCCGACTATCCAACGATCTCGATTACTCAGATCGAACAGTATCAGCAGGAACTTCAGCGCCTGGCGAGCACGCCTAGAAAAATGGTTCGGGCCTGGAGATATCGACTGGCCAGCCTCATCGCGGGCACGCGACCATTTGATCATTATCTGAAGCAGGATCAGTTCAAACTGGAAATAAGGCGAGGGGTTCAGTGTGAAAGCCTGGCGGCTTAACATGCTCCCTTTTCCCCGGCGGGTAGAGGAGTACCGGCCTCTGCTTTTGCTTGCCGACGTAACTGGCCACACGCGGCTGAGATTTCGCTGCCCTTGCGTTTGCGGACGTGAACGTTGATGCCGTTCTCTCTGAGAATCTCGACGAAACGATTGAGACGTTCATCGGTAGGTCGGCGGTAGGGCAGGCCATCCACTTCATTGAACGGGATCAGGTTGACGTGTGCCCCACGGCCTTTGAGCAGCGTGGAAAGTTGATCGGCCTCCAGAGGCCGGTCGTTGATGTCACGCAGCACGACGTATTCAAAAGTTACCTGTCTGCCGGTGCGTTTGAAGTAGTCGTCGGCGGCCTGCATGATGTTCTGCAGTCCTGTCTTATCGTTGGTCGGTACAATCTTGTTTCGTAGTTCTTCATTGGGTGCATGCAGGGAAACAGCCAGGCTGTACTGCTTGCCTGACTCAGCAAGCCGGCGAATCTTGACGGGCAGGCCGACGGTAGAGATGGTGACATGCCTGGCGCCGATGCCGAGGCCATCTTTGGCGGTGGCGTCTTCGAGTGCGGTCAACAGGTTGTCGAGGTTCGCTAGCGGTTCGCCCATACCCATGACGACGATGTGGCTGAGCCGTTCTTCAGCTGGGAGAAGGTTACGAAGCAGTACTAGTTGTTCCAGTATTTCGCCCGGTTCCAGATTTCGCATCACGCCATTGAGGCCGCTGGCACAGAAGACGCAGCCCATACCGCAACCCACCTGGGTGCTCATGCAGGCGGTGCGGCGGTCGTAATCGGGGATCATGACGCATTCGATGTCTTCGCCATCCCACATCTTCAGCAGCAGCTTGCGGGTGCCATCGTGAGCATGGAGTGACTTGGCGGGGGTGGACTTCAGGGGGATGAAATGCTTAGTCAGTTGAGTGCGTAGCTGCTTGGGCAGGTCGGACATCTGTTCGAACGTGGTAGCTCTTTTGAAGAGCACCCAGCGACGTATGGCCTTGGAGTACCAGGGTTGGAAGCCACGATCTTTCAGCCAGCGTGACAGTTCCTTGGCGGTTAGCTGAAGTAGTGGCTGGAGCGTGGGAGCAGCTTCGGGCAGGGTATCAATAGCTTGCGGGAGTTCGGTCTTCATGGGGGTATTGTACAACTATACCGTCACCACGATCTTCCCAATGACATTCATCGTCTCCAACCGTTCCTGGGCCGCTCGGGTCTCCTCCAGCGGGTAGGTGTGGTCAACGACGGGTACCAAATGCTTCCGTTCGACCAATTGAAGTACCTTGAGCAAGTCAGCCCGGCTACCCATGTGGCAACCCATGATCGAATACTGGCGCGAGAAGAAGAAGCGGAGGTCGATTTCCACCTTGGGGCCTGTGGTGGCACCGCAGGTAACGAGGCGAGCGCCAATGCCCATGCTTCTCATGGCGTGTTGCCAGAGAGCGGCACCGACGTGCTCGAAGACGACATCGACACCCTGGCCACCGGTGATCTTCTTGACCTCCTTGGCGACATCCTGATCCTTGTAATTGATGGTGTAGTCAGCTCCGAGCGACTTGGTCTTGGCCAGCTTCTCGGTACTGCCTGCCACAGCGATGATGCGGGCCCCGGCGAGTTTGGCGATCTGTACACCAGCGACACCGACACCGCTGGCGGCGCCCATCACCAGCACCGTTTCGCCCGGCTGCAGCTTGGCCAGCGTGTGCAGCATGTTCCATGCTGTGAGGAAGGTGAGGGGTACAGCCGCCCATTCGGCGAAGTTCCATGTCTCACTGATGGGGATGATGTCGCAGACCCTGGCAATGCTGTATTCAGCCAGTCCGCCCTGGGTCTGGAAGCCATGCTTCATGTAGTTCGGATCGATGTGATCCATGCCGGCAGCGGTCAATGCGGAGTTCTTCTGGGGCAACAGGCCGGGAGCGATCATGACTCGTTGACCGACGGTTAAGCCACTGTTCGCAGCTAAAGGCCCGAGTTCAGCGATGACTCCTGTGACTTCGCAACCACCAATGTGGGGCATGGGGATGGTCACGCCCAGGCCACGACGTACCCAGATATCGAGATGGTTGAGGGCACAGGCCTTGACCTGCACAAGCACTTCATCACCCTGAAGTTTGGGTGTGGGCAATTCCATCAGCTTCAGAACTTCCAGACCGCCAAGGGTTTCAAACACTACTGCACGCATAATGAGTTGCTCCGAATGGCGAACCAAATCGTCGCTGGCAGCGTCTATGTTATTGCTGAAGAGAGGATAGGAGACTGTCTTTTCGACGATTCAGGATGTGTTGACGATCTAACATTACACCATATCCTACGACATACCTGAAAAGGCGCAAGCACCCATAGCTCAACTGGATAGAGCATCGGTCTACGGAACCGAAGGTTACAGGTTCGAATCCTGTTGGGTGTATTCTTAAGTAGCTGGGAGCTAGTAGATAGAAGCTAGTAGAGGATGCTCTTCTTCTGACGTATGGAAGCGTCTGCTATGACTCCAAAAGAAGCTATCAATAAACTCGAGCAACCCAAGGGGCGATGGGGCAAGATCCTTGCTACCACTCCTATTGTCATGACGGTGCTGGCGACGGTCTTTGCTGGGCTCTCCTCAAGTGAGATGACCCAGGCCATGTTCCATCGTTCGCTGGCTTCGCAGCAGCAATCCAAGGCGGGCGATCAGTGGGCGTTCTTTCAGGCTAAGAAGATTCGGGGCACGACGCTGGAAGCCAACATTGAGATGCTGCAGACGCTGGCCCATGCCGTACCGCTTCAGGAAAAGCAGTTGCAGACAACCATTGAGCAGTTGCAAGGCAGTCTAACTTCATCCACGATAGCTGCGAAAGAACAGTCCTCAGCCAGTCTCAAGGAATTACAGGCTAAGGTTGCTCCTTTGATAACTGCTGAGACCGAGTCGTACTGGAAAGCACTCTCAGGCGGGCAGTTACCCAAACTTGATATTGCCAGGCACGAGGATGCATCCATAGAGAAGAATCTGGAAGCGGCTCTGAAGGCGATTGAACAACGCCAGAAAGAGGAGAGTGTATACCAACTGGTAAAGAAACTGACACTGGAGCAGATCATCCACGCAACGGAGTTGGCGGAAAAAGTCTCCGAACAGTTTAGTCAGCAATGCGAGCCGACATCAGACTTTGGGAAGAAACTAAAGGTCTGGCTGACACAGTTAGAGCGGTACGTGCAGTCGCTGCGGGAACAATGGCCCCAAGTGGATACGGATCGTCGGCATCCGGTGCGGTTGCTCGAAAGGCAGATTGCCGGGGCGAAGGTAGCTCTCAGCGATTTCGATGTCCGCCGGTATCGTCAGGAAGCGATCTACAACCGAAAGATTGCCGAGCTTTACGAACTGCGTGTCTGGCGTAGCAGCATGGAGTCTGACCGGCATCGCACTCGCAGCGAGTTGTTCTTTTACAGCATGCTTGTTGCACAGGTTGGTGTGACTATTTCCTCTTTAGCATTGGCACAGGCCAAACGTAGCGCCTTGTGGTTTATTGCAGCGTTTGCGGGACTGATTGCTCTTGGCTTTAGCCTTTGGGTTTATCTTACTGCTTAGTGTTGCCATCACGCTCTGCGTGATGGTGCGGAGAGTAGCTGCCATCAACAAAGGTCTTGTGTTACGTCATGTCGCTGTTACCTCACGCGGAGCGTGAGGGCAACTCTCCATCCCATCTTCTGGTCGATTGAATCCAGCCACCGCCGAGTACCAGATCATCGGAATAGAAGACTACCGCCTGGCCGGGGGCGATGCCGAACTGCGGCTCATCAAATCGAACAGTAACGGCACTGCCATCAACGGCTTCGATTCGTCCACTCTGCAACTCGCCCCGATGACTCCATTTGATCAGGCAAGGCTGGCCTGCTTCGACAGGCAGAAACCAGTTGCAACGCTCGGCTCGCAGGGCGATCACGTGGCCCTCGGCTTCGGTGCCGATGACTACCTTGGCTTTGCTGGGGACAAGTTCCAGCACAAAGCGACGCTGGCCGGTGAGCGTGGCACGGTCAAGTCCTAGCCCCTTGCGCTGACCGACAGTGAACTGGGCTACGCCGGTGTGCTGTCCCAGTACCTTCCCCTCCATATCGACAATGTCGCCGGTTTGCAGTGCTTCGGGCCGTTCTTTCTGCACAAACCCGGCAGCGTTGCCATCGGGTACAAAGCAGATATCCTGGCTTTCAGGCTTCTCGGCTACCAGCAGCCCAGCGTCACGGGCTTTCTGGCGTACCTGGGCTTTGGTCATGCCGCCGATGGGGAACATGAGCTGGGGCAGGAGCTTGCCATCAATGCCGTAGAGAACGTAGGTCTGATCTTTCTGTTGATCCACGGCTCGTTGTAAGGTGTGGGTGCCGTTCATTTGGCTGATGCGGGCATAGTGGCCGGTCGCCAGGCAGTCGGCATCGAGCGACAAGGCGAGTTGCCAGAGTTTGCCGAACTTGATTTCACTGTTACAGACGACACAGGGGTTAGGGGTGCGGCCCTGCACATACTCATCGGCGAAGTAGTTCATCACCTGCCGGAAGTCATCGGCGAAGTCGAGGGAGTAGCAGGGGATACCGAGCCGGTCAGCGACGCCCCGAGCATCACGGGCATCCAGGGCGGAGCAGCAACCCCGATGACGCTGATCGTCCCGCTGGGTTTCAGCTACGCCGGTGCGCAGAAAGACACCAACGACATCGTAGCCTTGCTCTTTGAGCAGGAGGGCGGCGACGGAGCTGTCTACACCGCCGGACATGGCGACAATGATGCGTTGGGGCTTCATGGGGTTAGCATACGAAGGCAATGCGAAAGAGGTGATCCTGAGAGCACAGCTTAACCGTGTGGCCAGGTGCTGCGTTCGTCCAGCAACTTCTTGAGATACTCCGGCAACTGCTGCCCTGGCACCGCACCCAAGGGCGACCAGCGCTGCTGTAGCGTGGTAGCAGGGG
The DNA here is from genome assembly GCA_035430005.1 of Gemmatales bacterium. Classification (GTDB taxonomy): domain Bacteria; phylum Planctomycetota; class Planctomycetia; order Gemmatales; family HRBIN36; genus JAEUIE01. The sequence goes on along the minus strand of DAOMFV010000018.1, from coordinate 22,870 downwards.
CTTCGGGACGTAGTCGATCTTTCAGGTAACCATTCAGGCAACTGGCGTTGGCTGCATCGGAGTGCATCAGGAAGTAGACCCAGGCCCAGGCTTCGTAATAGTCAACCAATCCCATCTGGTTGACTTCCTTGAGTGTTTCGAGCCGATCAAGATCGTACTTCCAGTTACCCGCCTTGATTTGTGGTTCGAGGGCTGCTAGCGCACGCTGGTGCTTCCCCTGAGCGGCGATGCCAACCTCGAAATACATGGCCAAGCCTTCATCGAGCCAGAGAGGCAGGTTGTGCAGGATGCCATGCAGCGTGGCGTGAGTCAGTTCATGACGAAGGTCATCCTGAATGCGGTCGCCCCAGAAGCAGAGGACTTGCAGCATCTCCTGTTTCTGGTTGCCGCTGCCGGGTCGCATCACAAAAAGCGCTCGCCGGGAGGGAATGTCCTTAAACTCCATTTGAACATATTGCTCGTAACTCACCCGATCCTTGAACAGGTAAATGTGGATCGGCTTATCGGTCACGGGCAGGTTCAAGGTGCGGCAGACTTGTTCCGGGAAGCTGGCGAGTTCCAGAAAGAGTGGATGGTTCTCACTGATGTCAGCATCGTTGTGGAAAATCAGGTTGCCCCGGCGGAACTCGTGATCATGGGGTAGTTGCACCGACTGCATCGGTGAGGTATTCAAAGGTAATAGGCAACCGCCACAGAATAGAGATGTGAATAGCAAGCTGATCAAACTATGCCTGTTGAATCGCATGGTTGTACGTAATTTTCCTTCAGAAGTAACTAAGGGCCGTCAAAATAACGCATTGTGTCCAGACTGACTAGCTCAAGATTTCAGCTCGAATCAGGCACATAATCTGTGGTGGTAAACATCAAGTTTCGTGATCGCCAGTCATGTTCTTACTTTCTCCTTGAGGTCGGCGTTTGGCATGGTATGCTGCCACTCGTTCATTCTCTCCAGACGAGTAACCAACCGATGTCGATCTTTCTTGCGGAGTTTATCGGCACCGCAATTCTTGTAATTCTGGGCGATGGTGTGGTGGCCAATGTGGTGTTGGGCAAGACCAAAGGTAACAACTCCGGATGGATCGTCATCACGGCAGGTTGGGCCTTTGCGGTGACGGTGGCGGTTTACTGCGTTAATGCCATCAGTGGGGCACATCTTAATCCGGCGGTGACGCTGGCCCTGACAGTGAACGATCCGACAAAGTACGTTCCACTTCTGCCGCAATATCTGGGCGCACAGTTCCTTGGCGGCATTATCGGTGGCATCATTGTCTGGATTGCTTATTACCCACACTGGAGTGTTACCCCAGACGCTGAAGCCAAGCGTGCCGTCTTCTGTACCGCTCCGGCCATTCGCTATCCCATATTTAATTTGACTACCGAGATCATTGGCACCTTCATGCTGGTGCTGGGGATTTTTGCCATCACCGGGCCCGCGAATATGGTGCCCGGTCATGGCTGGGATAAAGCCTTTGCTCCGTTCCTGGTTGGTATTTTGGTCTGGTCGATAGGGTTGTCGCTTGGCGGGCCCACGGGTTATGCCATTAATCCTGCCCGTGATCTGGGACCACGCATTGCTCACTTCATTCTGCCTATTCCTGGGAAGACCCATTCGGATTGGGGGTACGCCTGGATACCGGTCGTGGGGCCAATCATCGGTGGTATCCTCGGTGCCTTACTCTTCGCAGCACAATGGCCGAAGGTCGGATAAGCCATCGAACAACAGTGTTGATCAAACAACTACCAACAGAGACTTTTCTTTCCCATGTCCTACATCCTCTCCTTCGATCAAGGAACGACCAGTTCCCGGGCTATTCTCTTCGACCATGCCGGCAACCTTGTCAGTGTGGCTCAGAAAGAGTTTCCGCAAATCTTTCCTCAGCCGGGTTGGGTGGAACATAATCCGCTCGATCTCTGGGAAACGCAGTCCAGCGTTGCCAACGAAGCCATGTCCAAGGCTGGCATTGGGGCAGGGGATGTTGCTGGGATTGGCATCACCAATCAGCGGGAGACGACGCTGGTCTGGGATCGCAAGACTGGGCTGCCCCTCTACAACGCCATCGTCTGGCAGGATCGTCGTACGTCCAAGATGTGCGATCAATTGAAGGCCAAGGGGTTGGCGGGGATGATCCGCAAGAAGACAGGCCTGGTCATCGATGCCTACTTCTCCGGGACCAAGATTCAGTGGATTCTCCAGAACGTCAAAGGGGCCAAGGCTCGTGCCAAGGCCGGTGAACTTGCTTTTGGCACCGTCGATAGCTGGCTGATCTGGAACCTCACAGGCGGGAAGTGCCATGTGACAGATGTGAGCAACGCCAGTCGCACCATGCTGCTTAACTTGAAGACGGGAGACTGGGACACCGATCTGCTGGAACTGTTCGGCATTCCGCGCAAGATGTTGCCCGAAGTGCGGTCATCGAGTGAAGTCTATGGGCAAGCGACCTATTTCTCGCCGAGCATTCCTATTTCTGGGGTTGCCGGTGATCAACAGGCGGCCCTCTTTGGCCAGGTCTGCACCAAGCCCGGCATGGTGAAGAACACCTACGGCACAGGGTGCTTCATGCTGATGAACACGGGCACCAAGCCGGTGCCCTCGAAGAACCAACTATTGACGACTATTGCCTGGAAAATCGGCAACAAGATGGAGTATGCTCTCGAAGGCAGCGTTTTCATTGCAGGGGCGGTGGTGCAGTGGCTGCGGGATGGCCTGGGGTTCGTTCATCAGTCAAGTGATATCGAAGCGCTGGCCAGCCAGGTGAAGGATACTGGTGGTGTTTATTTAGTACCTGCCTTTGCCGGGTTGGGGGCTCCTCATTGGGATCAATATGCCCGTGGCCTCATTGCCGGCATTACCCGTGGCACAACTTCCGCTCATCTCGCCCGTGCCGCTCTTGATGGCATCGCCTACCAGGTGGCAGACATCCTCCATGCGATGGAGGCTGATTCCGGGATCAAGCTGAAGGAACTGCGTGTTGATGGCGGCGCTTGCAGGAACAATCTTCTTATGCAGTTCCAGTCGGATCTGCTCAATGTTCCCGTCGTTCGCCCTCGTATTGCCGAGACGACCGCCGTTGGAGCTGCTTTCCTAGCCGGCTTAGCCGTGGGGTTCTGGAAGAACCTGCAGGAGATTGCCAGCCAATGGCAGCAGGATCATCGGTTCACTCCAACGATGAAGGCACCACAACGCAAGCAGTTATTGGCAGGCTGGGCAAAAGCTTTGGAACGATCAAAAAGCTGGGAATCCGACAAATAATGGGCTTTCCAGGCCAATGATCGTCAAGTTTCAGTCGAGCATTCACCATTCCTAAAGTATGAGAACCGACATAAATTCACTTGCAAGGCTGGAGGAAAAAGCCAGACTAGCTATTACAGGTCTCGATTGCTTGCTCTGAGCAGTACCCGCACGGATCGAAAGGAGTATCCGCTATGTCTCGGCGTCCATCACTTTCTCGAAAGGCATTCACACTGGTGGAACTCATGGTGGTACTGGCCATCATCTTGTTGTTGCTGGCGTTGTTGTTGCCTGCCGTGCAGCGAGTTCGTGAAGCTGCGAACAAAGTGGTCTGTGCGAGCCGCCTCAGGACGATCGGTCAAGCGGTTCAGTTGTACCTGGCATCTAACAATCAACTGTTTCCATCGGGTGGTGGCGACAACCCTCTCCCACGCACATTGAACGCTGTAGGCTTGCCAACCACACGCATGGATCAGGATTGGGGCTGGCTGTATCAGATACTACCTTATCTTGAACAGGATAACCTCTGGAAGTATCGCTCGACGAACTCGCCAGTGGCCTCGTATGTCAGTGCTTATGGTTATGATCCTGCAGGTGACGCTGAGATTGTAGCTACTCCAATAGAAACCTACTTCTGCCCCAGCCGTCGCGGTCCTCAAGTACTGATGGCTGATGTAGGTAAGCGTGCCATGAACGATTATGCAGGCAATATTGGTTCGTTCACAATGTATGACGCAAATGGCCTCTACCATCCTTCCTGCGCCAACGCCACCGGCTGGGAGGAAGGCAAGCCGAAGAACCCTTACCGGAACGGTGTTTTCGTAAAGAGCAGGTACTTCAAATCTCAGCTTTCGAATAGCACAGATAGTGCCATTCACGTTCGGGACATCAGCGATGGGATGGCCAACACGATTCTTGCCGCGGATAAGCGAATGAACTCAGCACTTTACAATCAGGCTCAATTTGGTGACACTGATGGTTTCACTTCGGGATATATAGCCGACACGCTCCGTTCCGGTTTTTTCTCGCCTTCCCGTGATTTCAGCGTCGATTACCCTACCCCCAGCGATACCATTGAACGGTTTGGCTCAGCACATCCCTACGGTATCAATGCGGTGTTTTGCGATGGCTCGGTGCGGACTATCAGTTACAACATTCCAGATAACAGGAAGGTCTGCCAGGTATATAACGGCTACTTGAGCCAGAGGGGCATCTATCCGCTCCCCGACGGACCACCTGGTCCCACGGTGCCTTACGCTGGACCCTATCCTCCCTATTGCATGGAGTTGACACTCTTTCAGAGATTGTGTCATCGTAGCGACGGCTCTACCACCGACCTGCGGTTGCTGGATGACTAAGTGCCTCTGCATCAGAAATTAGGTGGCACAGACATTCTTGTCTCTGCAGGCCAGACAAGAATGTATGGCCCATCGCATAACTTAATATGTTGGAGAACTTAGCAGTCAAGGTTGGAGTAACCTTCTAAGCTTCAGCTGAGGCTGAGAATCTCCATATCGCTTTGCAACTCACTGTAGTGGTTGCAAGCGATGATCATTTATGTTGACTCGAGTTCTTCCGCCATTTCAATCGCTCGCAACAAGCCCATCGCTTTGTTCATCGTCTCCTGATATTCCTCATCAGGTATGCTGTCATAGACGATGCCCGCGCCTGCTTGCACGTAAGCGGTGTTGTTCTGGAGAACGATGGTTCTCAGGGCGATGCAGGTATCGAGGTTGCCGCTGTAATCGAGGTAGCCGACAGCTCCACCGTAGGGGCCGCGTTTGCAGGGTTCCAGTTCGTCGATGATTTCCATAGCCCGAACTTTGGGGGCACCGGACAGGGTGCCAGCGGGGAGCGCTGCCCGCATGGCAGCGAGGGCTGTTTGATCGGGAGCGAGCTTGCCCTGAACGGTACTGCTAATGTGCATTACGTGGCTGTAGCGTTCGATAGTGAGCAGTTCCGGCAAGGTGACTGTGCCAAAGGTGGCAACCCGGCCGACATCGTTCCGACCCAGATCGACAAGCATCACATGCTCCGCCCGCTCTTTGGGGTCAGCAAGCAGTTCATCCGCCAGGGCGCGGTCTTCGGCTTCGGTTTTTCCGCGTCGGCGAGTGCCGGCCAGGGGACGAAGGGTGATGACATCTTCTTCGACCCGCACCAGTATTTCGGGTGAGCTGCCGACCAGGGTGACTGGCCCGGAGCGTAGATAGAACATGAACGGGCTGGGGTTTACCACTCGCAGGGTGCGGTAAATATCGAAAGGTTTGGCGGTTGTTTCAGCTTGCAGTCGCTGACTGAGCACGACCTGGAACGCATCGCCGGCTTTGATGTATTCCTGGCACTTCGTCACTGCGGCCTGGTAGCCTCCGGTGGGGAAGTTACTCTTCCAGTCCTTCTTGAGGGTGCCTTGTGAAGAAACGTCAGCCAGTGGCAGTTCGGTCTGACTGAGTTTGAGCGTTTCGACCAGTTGATCCACTCTTTGACAAGCTCGATCATAACTAGATCGAAGATTGCTGTTGGAAGCAATCTGAGCGTGGGCAACGACCGCCAGGGTCTTATTGATATGATCGAAAATGATCATCCGGTCATAGAAGGCGAATGAGAGGTCCGGGAGTTTGCGATCATCCGGAGGCATCTTAGGCAGGTGTTCCGCGTAACGAACCGTATCGTAGCCGGCGAAGCCTACAGCACCGCCCGTGAAACGCGGCAAGCCTGGGACACGAGGCGCTCGATACCTGGCGGCGATATCTTCCAGATACTTCAGTGGGTCGGCTTGTTCACCTTCAAAGAGAGTGTGGCCGCGATCCCTCACCACCACCCGTTTGCCCCAGGCTTCCATCTTCAAAAAAGGGTCGGAGCCGAGGAAACTGAAGCGGCCAATCTTCTCGCCGCCGATAACGCTCTCGAAGAGAAAAGCCCAGTCGTCGGCCTTGAGCTTGCTAAACGCTGTCACAGGAGTCAATGTGTCGCCGACGAGCTGGCGGTAGACCGGTACCATGGTGTGGCCGGCCGCCAATTGGCAGAACGTCTCGAAGTCGGGGAAATAGAGCATCCACTTGGTCCCGGAAACGAATAGACTAGCAGAGTTGATTGTACCAATGTCTCTGATGTTGGCTTCACAACTAAGGACATGCTGGAGAGGAGAAATGCTACGGATCAGTCGTATAGTTGGCGGATTCGTCCTGATCATTCTGCTTTTCTGTGCCATGGCAGAAAGAAACATCCTTCTCGCCTCTGATCCTAGTGCGGGCGCAGTCTCGAAAACGCCTTCCGCCGAGCGTGGTTACGAACTACTTACCACCAAAGCCTTCGTTCCCGCCATCTGGTCTCGTTCCTCTTATGACTCAGCCTGGAAGAATTGGAATCTGAAAGAGAAGCCCAGCAACTATGAAGCGGCTGTTCGAGAACGCTATGGTTTGCATGCTGCTCCCTACGCCAATGATGGCCTGCCGATGGGCCTGCGGCCTACACCGTGGCTGGGGATTGCCAAAGGCGTCACCGCTGACTGCATGATGTGTCATGGCGGAAGCATTCTCGGAAAGAGTTACATCGGTCTGGGCAACGCTTCCCTCGAAATCGAGGGACTGTTCACCGAATTGGCCGGGCTCCGATCCGATAAGAACGAGTTGCGACCGATACTCTTTCCGTTCACCAATGTGCGTGGCACCGTTGAAGCGGGCGCGATGGCTGTCTACCTCTTCAGCATTCGTAACCCTGACCTCACCCTGCGGACCAAGCCCCTCGACCTTGGATTGCGAGCCGACATCTGCGAGGATACTCCTCCGTGGTGGCACTTCAAGAAGAAAACGAGGCTCTATTACAACGGCAGCAACGATGCGCGGAGTGTGCGCACGTTGATGCAGTTTACACTCAGCCCCTTCTACCTGCCGGCGATGATCAAGTCAAACGAGGCAGCGTTCCAGGATATCCAGGCCTATTTGAAGACGATCAATCCGCCTAAGTATTCGGGGCCTATTGATGTCACTTTGGCCAGGAAAGGCGAGGCTATCTTCAGTCAGAACTGCTCCAAGTGTCATGGCACGTATGGCGAGAACTGGACATATCCGAACAAAATAATCGATATCGATGAGATCGGCACGGATTCCACTCGAGCGCTCGCCATCGATGACCGAGCCAAAGAACATTACGACAAAACCTGGTTCGCCCAGGAAACGGACAGCGAGGGCAAGAAACTAGTCACCAGCAATCAGCATGGCTACGTCGCGCCACCGCTCGATGGTATCTGGGCGACAGCGCCCTATCTGCACAATGGCAGCGTGCCCACGCTCTATCATTTGCTCAATTCCAAGACTCGTCCGGCGAAATACACTCGGAGTTTTCGGACTGAAGAAACAGACTACGATCATCACCAGGTTGGATGGAAAGTAACCGAAGTGAGGAATGATGCAGCCGAGCTGGCGCATCCCATTGAGAAGCGGAAGATCTACGATACGAGCAAGCCTGGCCGGGGTAACCGTGGTCACACGTTTGGCGATAAGCTTACTGAAGAACAGCGATGGGCGTTGATCGAATACCTGAAGACGCTCTGATTGAGCGTCTACCATCTCCATTCGATGCCGGCAGCAGGGCCGAAGAAGAAAAGGCTGCCGTTGCGATCGAGAGTATTTCGATTTGTCAATTCAGGGTTCCAGAGGCCTTGTCGAGGGGCCGTTGAGAGGTCGCTCAGGTAGAGGCCCTGGTAACCAACCATCAGTGACAGGTTTGAAGTCAGTTGATAGTTGGTGTGGATGCCAAACTCAAAGAGGCCGGCGAATCCGACGCCGGAGGCTGCTCCGGTATCATTGAGAGGCAGGCTGCTGGCAACCAGAGTGCCATTGAGGTTGTTCCGCTGCGAGGCGGAATTAACGAGCAAGCCGCCACGTCCACGCCCGATCAAGCTCCAGGCGGAGGTCAGTCGATAGCTCAAATCACTGCCGACTTGAAGGCCGATGAGGTCATTGTCAGTGCGTGTGCTGTAAGCCCCATACGGCGTGGGTAGATGCGAGATCGTATTGGAAGCCTGTAAATCAAGGTTCTCCTGCCACTTCAAATAACGGATGCCGGCGAGAACATCAATGGGCATGCGGCCACTGTTGGCAGTTGTGTAACGCAGGTTCAGTTCAGCCGAGTCAAACCGGCTGCGATAGGTGAGGGTATTGGTGTTAGCGTTATCGAAGGGCCAAAGAACGGGAGTGTAGGTTCCATCGTTGCTGACATTGGCGAGCCGGGAGACGATGGTTCCGTTCGGCACCGCCGGATTGGCATTGTAGCGTACTGTCGATTGCTGCTGCAGTAATCCGAGATAGCCAAGTTCGAGGCTGAGCGTTCGCATGGGTTCAGGCATATCGTCGTTCTTGGCGACGCAGCCACGATCATCGCAGGGATCTGTCCAGATGGTCCGTCCGATGAGGAATCGCAGGCCTGGAGTGGGGCCTGAGTTAAGATCACCGGTGGTGATCAAATGGTTATCGTTTGGATTCAAATCGATGAAGGAGTTGCCTTGGCCGGTCGATTGGATAGCACCGAGGCTGGTACCAAAGTTGGCAGAGTGCATGGTGCGATCAAGGAAGGCTACGCCGGCGTAGCCATACCAGTCAAAGACGCTGGGAGTGATCAGATCGGTGAAACGGACGCCGGAGTCATATTGATTGCCTGGCATGAACGTCGAAGGCACGATGCCCAGTTGAAACGGGGAATCGTCAGCACGAACGACTGGCACGGGGCCATCGATCAGTAACAAGAGTAAGCAAACAACCCACTCGGCCGTCATGATGCGGCCTCCTGATACGAGTGGGGCGGAGGTCCTTCCCAGGCAGGGAGCGTGGACTGATGTGCCCGGACAGTCAGCCAAGTTGGCTGGACTACCCTGCGACGCACAACCCATCGAACAATACTCCCTGACCTTCCCTCTTTATCTGCCTTATCATTTCGGGCAGAGGGAAGCTCCCGAAACGGTACGCTTCTATCGCATCGGCAGGAGTTAGGCTGTGGTTCAAACATTCCACCATCGACCTCTGCAACAGAACATACTGCTGTAACAGGTTGGTGTGAGGCGTCAAGATCGGTATCGTTGCGGGTCACTGGGAGAAATAGGAAGAGTTCTTTGGTGCATGAATCTTAGTTGAGTTCTTGAATTGAAGGATTCATCTACGGGAATACTCATGGAAAGCTGCATGGATAAACTAAAGTCTGGTCTGTTGTTGATGGAGCCTGTTCTTGAACGATGATGTTTCAAACGTGCGCGGCGGCTATGATCGCTGGTCTGCCGTTTACGATCATGATGCCAATCCTTTGCCTCCTTTGGAAGAGCCGCTGGTGCATGCTGCCTTGGGCGAAGTTCGTGGGAAGTGCGTGCTCGACTTGGGCTGTGGGACCGGCAGGCATGCACTGTGGCTCGCTCATTCGGGTGCGGTTGTCACAGCATTGGATTTCTCCGAAGGGATGCTGGCAGAAGCACAGCGAAAGCCTGGTGCGGATCGAATCGAATTTCGAGTGCATGATTTGCATCAAACGCTGCCTTTTGCGGATGAGTATTTTGACTTCATCGTCAGTGGGCTGGTGCTGGAGCATCTACAAGAGTTGGCCCCGTTTTATGCAGAAGCCAAACGTGTCCTCAAACGAGGAGGTATCGCAATCTTCTCTACACTGCACCCGGCGATGTTTCTGAGAGGCAGCCAGGCTCGATTCACTGATCCTTCGACTGGAGGGTTGATTCAGCCGGGCAGCGTGCCACATGCCATGAGTGATATGGTGATGGCTGCACTACGAACGGGGTTTCGCATCCAAGCCATCAAAGAAGCAACGCCGGATGTCGCGATTGCACAGCGATACCCCCGAGCGGAAAAATATGTGGGCTGGCCCATGCTCGTAGTGTTCCATCTCGTTCGGCCATGAAACGAGACCTAACTTATTGTCTGTCAATCTTCTTGAATCAGTGAAATTAGCTTCTTGGGAGCGGTATTCATCCAAGCGTCCTTCAGGGCTTGCATGAGTATCTCAACCTTGGCAGCTTTCAGGACAACGCTGGTAGCGCCCTTTCGACCCCAGGCGTTGTCGATGGCTTCGAAGATGGCGGGGTGAGCGTGCACATAGGCAGCCTGCTGGACGGGTGTCAGTTTGACCATGCCATGCCTGGCGTCGGGCCAGCCGAGGGTGGCGAAGATCTTGCTGCCAACCCGAAAATCGGGATGGTTCATGTGCTCAGCCTCTACCGTCTCCGGCATGCTGAGAGCCAGACTGCGGAACTTGGCTGCTGTCATAAAAGCTAATCCTCGACTCGATCCTTTTCATGTTCAAACTTTTCCACTTCAGGTGGATGGGGGTGGTAGAAGATGCGCTTGATGGCGAACCGTCCTGCCAAGTAGATCATCCACGCAAGAAATGCCGTGGCATAGACCGCGCCCCATTTCCATTTCTGCACATTCTCAGTAAAGAATTCGCCGAGATCAAGGAAGTCAGTCCAGACGACGACAATTCCGAAGATGCAAAATAACACTGCCAATACGCAGAGTCCGCTGGGCAAATGCCAGAGAAAGTAATCCCCGCCGGTATGCTTATGCAGGACACGCACGCCGTGCCGTTCACGAGTTTGCATGTTGTAGCCGCATTTCAGGCAAACAACTTGCCCATCATCCAGGTCACTGGCACAAAAGGCACACCGGACCTGGTCGTCGAGTTTTGTAATGCCGTAGGCGACAGCCTGTTCATACATGCCACCCTTCTTGCCTTCGTCAACCACGGTGGCAGCCTTGGGTGGTGCGGGCTTGGGCACCATCAGCGTCCCGCTACAGCCGCGGCACTTGATGCGTTTTCCGGCCAGAACCTCCGGCACTTGCATCACTTTGTTGCATTGTCCGCAGGTTACTTTCAATTCGCCAGCCATAGGGGTATCAGCATGTTGAGGGAGCGAAAGAATCGGGTTATCTGTAGCTTAACCTCGTGCGGCTAAACTTACATTCTCACTATGATTATCATACTCTACCGTGAGTGCCAATGGAACCCAAGCAGATAATCAGGTGAGCGTGAGAATGCCCGGCGAAGATCGTCTCCTTATCGGGATAGCCACTTACAACGAGCGGGAAAACCTGCCTCAACTGGTGGCAGGTATCCATCAAGCAGTGCCCGATGCCCACCTTTTAATCATTGATGACAACTCTCCTGACGGCACAGGGCAACTGGCCGATGAACTCGCAATGAAGGATGAACGCATTCAAGTGAAACATCGTACCGGAAAACTGGGGCTTGGATCAGCTATTGTGGCAGGTATGCAACATGCTATCGAGCATGGTTACGGTCGATATGTCAGTATGGATGCCGACATGAGCCATGACTCAAAATACCTGCCGGCTCTGACTACAATGAGTGATCGGTGCGATGTCAAAATTGGCTCCCGCTACATGCCGGGAGGTGGAGTGGTCAACTGGCCACTTCAGCGCTGGCTGATCAGCCGGTCAGTCAATGTATTGACGAGAGTGCTGATGAGAATTCCCGCCAGGGATGCCAGCGGCGGGTTTCGTTGTTATCGTACTGACCTACTAAAGAAGATCCCTTTCGAGGGGTTGTGGTCGAAAGGGTACTCTTTCCAAGAGGAGATGCTGTTTAGGTGCATACATCTCGGGGGAAAGGTAGAAGAGACTCCTATCGTCTTTGTTGATCGTCGGGTGGGATCTTCCAAAGCCAATATCAAGGAAATGGTGCGATCACTCTGGGTGTTGATTCAATTGGGACTGGCCTCTCTCTTTGCGCCAGATCAAATATAATAGCATCCGCATCCATGGGTCGGCGGCAGTATGTCTTGCATCATAGGTTGACCTGTGGCAGGATATGCGTTGCTTGTCAATCCTCTCCCGGAGTCGAACCATGTTTGTGCGGTCAACACTCGTTCTTGCAGGATTATTCCTTGCTAGTTCTTTGTTTGCAGACGATATCTACCGACTGGATGGCCGCAACACCGAGATAGGCTTTGTCGGCACCAAGAAGGATGGCAAGCACGATGGCGGCTTCAAAGAACTCAAGGGCACCATTGTCGTCAAGGACAACGATATTGCTACAGCCCAAGTCAAGGTAGATATTGATGTACGCTCAATATTCACCGACGATGAGAAACTGACGGGCCATCTTAAGAGCGCGGACTTCTTCAACGTGCAGAAATATCCGGTAGCGAAATTCCTTTCCACCAGGGTAGAAAAGAAAGGCGGCAACAAGTTCGACATTCATGGCAAGCTCCAGATGAACGGTGTCACCAAGGAGCTCGTCATTCCTGCCACCATTGAGATCAGCGATCCGGGGCTAAGTCTGGAGAGCGACAAGTGGGAGATCAACCGTCACGACTGGAAGATCAGCTATGGTGCCAAAATGATCGATGAAAAGGTCAAGCTTACCTTGAAAGTGACGGCTCCGAAGTAACATGCCCCTGCCGCCTCTGGAAGTCGTCTGGGACCTGGTGAAATCCATACTCCTGCCCGGATTCGTCGTTAGTCTCGTAGTGGGCCTGATCCTGTTGCGATGGAAAGGGGCAGGACTGGCTCTGCTGCTGGGATTGCTTGCCGCAAATGTATCTAATACGCCCTTGCCCTGGTTCGATTGGAACCAGGAACTGGGGCGTGTTTGTTTCATACTTGTACTCAGCTTGGCCACGATCTTACTGGACGGTGAACACGTTTGGAAATGGGTAGCGAAGACAGCCTGGGTGGGCGTCTTGAGCGGGACATTGTGCTTCCACGATAACATTGAACTAAGCCATCGCCTGGCGGTGACGGCGGCCAGCATGGCGATCTATGGAGTGCTCATCCTGGGTGAACGGAAGTTGCCAGGTTGGATTCTTCTGGGCCTTCTATGCGCAACTGGTTTGGCAACGGCTCTTGTCATGCTGCATGCCCATACGGCACGGTTGAGTGATGTTGCCTTAATGTGGATGATCAGCAGTGCAGGTCTCTTTACGGCAACGCTCCTCAAAAAGGGCGAGACTCAAGGGATAGCCGGCCCTGCTGCTGTTCTGTTTCCTTACCTGCTTTACTATGGACAATTAAGCACCTTTAGCGAAGTGCCTGTGTGGAGTTTTCTTCTGATTGCTGCGGCACCAGTGGCATGTTTGCTGTGTCTTGTGTTACAACCTAAGTTCCGGGTCTGGTCAGTATCCGCCGTGTGGCTGTTGTTCTTGATAGCCGCAATAGGGCTGGCGATGCGATATGAATCAATCTCAGCAGGGTAGTGGTGATGTCTAAGCCGGCAGTGGTATTACTCAGTGGCGGGCTGGATAGCGCGACGGTACTGGCTATCGCCAAAAATGAGGGACATGTATGTCACGCCATAAGCTTTGACTATGGCCAACGACATCTGGTCGAATTGAAGGCTGCTCAGATCATGGCTGCGATGCTTGGGGTCGCCAGCCATCGTGTCGTAAAAGTTGACCTCCGCAGTATTGGCGGTTCTGCTCTAACAGCTGACATTGCGGTTCCGACTGATCGCACGCAGGATGCGATGGGGCAGGGCATTCCCATTACCTACGTGCCTGCACGAAATACGATCTTCCTCTCCCTGGCCCTGGGCCTGTCTGAAGTCGTCGGCTCGTTCGACCTCTTTGTTGGCGTCAATGCAGTTGACTACAGTGGCTATCCCGATTGCAGGCAGGAGTACCTAACCGCTTTTGAGAAGTTGGCCAACCTGGCTACCCAGGCTGGTGTCGAAGGCCGAGGACAATTTCGCATTCATGCTCCGCTGGTGAACATGTCCAAGAGTGAGATCATTCGCACCGGCACTCGGCTTGGCTTGGACTATCGCCTGACCGTCAGTTGTTATCAAGCAGATTCCGAGGGCAGGGCCTGTGGCCGGTGTGATAGTTGCCAGATACGTCGTAAAGGTTTTGCTGAGTGCGGATTAAGCGATGCCACTCGGTATGTCTGAGAGTGCACACTCATCACGATTCGTCTTGACCAAAATCGCTCATTTGGATGAGATACGCTCGTCTAAGTCTGACCTCATGGAGGAGGCGGTATGCTGCGCCTTGGATTGGCTGGTTTCTTTGTTTGTTTGGCTACGCTGGAACTGGCTCATGCACATGAAGCCCCCGCGACGGCAGATGCGCCTCTTTACTCCATGTACATGGTCGATGGGAAAGAGGGTTGGGCTGTCGGCGATGATGGCTTGATTCTCCACACGCTCGACGGCTGGGAATCGTTCGAAACCCAGCGTAGCGGCGTGCGAGCTTCGCTGCGATCCGTGCAGTTTGTTGATGCCTATGTCGGCTTTGCCGTCGGCATGGAAGTTCTGCCCTATGGTCGTGGTACCAGTGGTGTCATCCTCGGTACCCGTGATGGTGGCGCGACCTGGACGAAACTGATCCAACGAGAGCTGCCCGGGTTGCAAGCAGTCAAGTTTGTCGATGCAGAGGTGGGCTACGTCTTTGGCGATACCAACGGCGGCAGCCCTGGTGGCATGTTCCGTACCGAGAATGGTGGACGTGGCTGGAGTGCGATCTCGGCTCTCGATAACACCCATGGCTGGACAGCCGGGACGCTCATTCATGAACAGCCTATCTGCGTGGGGCCTGCTGGGCTGGTGGGCATGCTTGAGAAGGATCAAGTGTTACCTGTTTCCATTCGTGGCTGTGAGAAGAACTGTCTGACGGCGATGGCCTGCAAGGATCACGATGTCTGGGCGGTGGGCACCCATGCTACGGTGCTGCTCAGTCGCCAGACGGGTGGAAAAAGCTGGGAGTCGGTCAAGCTGCCAATGCCAGAGCAAATGATCGGTTTGCTTGACTTCAATGCGGTGTGCTGCTTTGGCAGTCACGTCTGGATCGCCGGTCGGCCCGGTTCGGTCGTCTTCCATTCGTGGGACAATGGCAAGTCGTGGGAGGCTCAGCGCACATCTCAGGCATTGCCATTGCATTGCCTGTGCTTCGTAAGCGAAACTCAAGGGTATGCGCTCGGCGAGTTAGGCACGATTCTGTCGACCAAAGACAGCGGCAAGACCTGGCAGGTTGCCCGGCGAGGCGGACATCGCAGTGCAGCGATGTTTGTATCCTCTTCTTCACAACAGATTCCCGTGGGAACGATAGCGGCTGTAAGTGGCGATCAAGGGTATTTGTGTGTCGGCGTTCAGGCGACATATCTTCCGGGCCAATGGCAAACGGATCGTGATCAGTTGCGCCAGGCGGTGCGAGTGGTGGGCGGTACTTCAAGTGAAGTGTTGTCGCCGATGGTGGTGGCTGATTATCAGCAGCACATGCAACCTGGCAAGCTCGTCGAACTCACCGAGCAGCAGCATTTGTTGGAACAGATGGTGCTGGCTCTCCGCATGTGGCGGCCCTCCGTGGTGATCTGCGATTCCCCCGAAGTTACTTCGACAACCGGCCCAATGGGAGCAGCCGTGAGTCTGGCATTGCGGCAAGCCTGTGACTTGTGCAGCAGAGCCGACATCTATCCCGACCATTTCACCAAGCTTGATCTTCAGCCTTGGCAGCCTGCCCGGTTGTTCACGAGGAAGGGGCCCAGCGGGATGGCAGATTGCGTTGTTCATCTTGAGATACCCCGGCCGGTGCTGTTTGCTTCAGCCAACGACTTTGCCAACCTTGCTCGACCGCTGGTGAACGACCACTATGTACGTGGGCCGGTTTTAGAAGAATACACGCTTTGGAAGACATGGACGGAGATGCCTGCCAGTTTGGACATGCATCATCCCGCCTGTCGTATTCCACTGGTAGGCCTTGCGATTCCTTTTGGTTCCGAGGCCAGGGTTAATCTCTTTGCAGGCTTATCGCTGGGGCATGGGGGACAGGCTCGCCGTGAGAAGGTGGAAGTGGATGAACTCCGCTATCAACTGCTCGAAGCTGCGACTGAGAAGCAGCGTGTGGATGCATTGCCCTTTCAGGCGAAGATGTTTGATGCCGGCGAGACCAGGAAGTTCTTCACGAACTTTGAGCACAGCCTGAACGGCCTGGCTCGCATGACCCAGGGTGATCGTATTGCTGCTCAGGCGCAAGACTTTGTGGAGAAGGGCCAATGGACGATGGCGCGCGAATGCCATCTCATGTTGCTGGATGCATTCCCGACCCATCGATTGGCTCCCGAATCGTGCCGATTTGTCGCCATGATGATGGGGAGCAGTGAAATTCGCCGCCGCGCTGATGCGGGCCAGATGAAGCATTTCGCGGATTACGTGTTCCTTTCGCCGGCAAGCAAGCTCGGTGATCCGGGAGACGCTGCTTTTGAGCGGCAACTGGTAACCCAGCGAACCATCCTGCAGCGTCGTCGGCTCGAATTGCGACGATGGTCAGGCGGGGCGCTCGCTGCGGGTGAAGTCTATTCGGTGTTGCATCCGCTGGGTTATGGCGACCCCGATCTGCAGTTCTGTCTTCTCGCCAACCAACGGCTTGATGGCCGGGAAGAGCAGAGCGACCTGATGCAATCGGCATTCCAATGGAAGTACAGCCAGGGTGTCTGGAGCGAGGCTGCCAGCGCTGAACAGTGGCTCAAACAGCGGATCGGCACACCGACCAAGCCGATCATGCAGGCAGTGCGCATCGCCGAGATGCCTAAACTCGATGGCAAGCTCGATGATGCTGTCTGGAAAAAGGTGCCATCCACAACACTGAAAACGACGGCGGGCGAATGCCCGGAGCAGACGACGGTGCAGTTTGCCTTCGATGATACCTACCTGTACGTGGCAGTGAAGTGCCAGCAGCCACGTGGGATGCCGGTACTGTCGCCGGTGAAGCCCCGCAAGAGAGACGATGACCTGCGCAGCTTTGATCGAGTCAGTCTGCTTTTCGATATCGACAGAGACTATGGCACCTATTTTCACTTGGAGTTCGATTCCCGAGGCTGCGTGATGGAGGAGTGCTGTGGTGACATTACCTGGAACCCCAAATGGTTTGTCGAAGTCTGTCCGGGCTCGGATGGCTGGACGGCTGAGGTCGCCATTCCGCTGGTGGAACTGACCGGCAAGCTCAAGCTGGAGAACGAAGTGTGGGCGGCCAACGTCACCCGAATCATTCCGGGAATGGGCGTACAGGCGGCGTCGATGCCTGCTGGTGTGAAACCCAAGCCTGAGGGTATGGGGCTTTTGCTCTTTGGCGATAACGTGATGAAGGCAAGTAAATAGGCCATTGATTCCACCAAGACTCAAGTATGAGTCTTGGTGGTTGATCAAATCTTGAGTCCAAATTCAATTTGCGAATGATGAAAGACGATGTTGACAAAGTCTATGGATGCGTTATGGAGCAGCGTTCTGGACGACGATACTGCAAGGATCGCGGATCATGTCGGAACGGGCTTGGATTTGGCGTGAAGAACAAACGATGCCGTCGTTGCGGAAGCCTCGGCCCTCGGCCCGGTATGGCCCGCTGACTAATATCCAGCAGTCTGCCATGTCTTCGAGCCTTCCCAGCGTGCCGGCAGCGTGGGTGCATCTGCCGGCAGATGACCCCGATGTGCTGGCGTTGTTTCGCAGGGAAACCCTTAGTGCCCCGCGCAGTTCTCGACGAAGGAGGCCACCAGCTTACATGGTGGAACCATTCTCCATGCAATGGTTCCTGGCTGCCGAGCGACTTCGTTACGGTGGGCCGGGCCGTTGGCTGCCTCGTGTTCTCGAGTTTGGCAAACATGCCGGCGAGACGCTGTTATATCTAGGCAAGACCTTTGGGACCGATGCTGCACAGTTTGCCCGCAGCGGCACCAAAGTCATCGTCTGCAATAATGTGCAGGATGATCTTCAATTGGTCAGACGAAACTTTGCTTTGCGAAAGTTGACAGTGCGGACGCTTCATGCACCATTTACACAGATACCTTTGGAAAATAACTCAGTCGATGTCGTTCATCTCGATGGTCTCATGCACGAGATGTTCAGCCCAGCTGCGATCGTTCAGGAAATCTATCGGATACTGAAGCCTGGGGGTAAAGTGGTGGCAGTGGTCCCGGCCCGGCCTCGTCGCTGGCAGACAGTCCGAAATCCCAGACCGTTTCATGCGGGGTTGGGTAGTGCTGAACTAAAACGGCTGTTCCTGCCTCACTTCATCGAACATCGTCGGCAGCGACGACATATCCGTCGCCGGGAAATATGGTGGGGATATCGCTGGCTACCCAAGCAATGGCTCGAACGTTGCCTGGGGAAGTATTGGATCCTCAAGGCCTTTAAGCCGGTGCATGTCATTCATGAAGTGGAAGAGCGACAGGCGGCCTAAAAGTTACTCATCAAATTCAAAGTCGTACTCAATGGGATCAGCATCATTGAGCTCACCCGCCTGCTGCACCTGCGGCTCTTCCTGAAAGATCGGCAGAAACGGCATGGGCGGCATCCAGCCCATGGCAACAGCCATAATGGCGAGCATGCCCAAACCCTTCGTTGCTTGGAAGGTACGCAGGAACAGGCTGCCGATGCCCATGAAGTAGGACATCATCTGCGACGTAGTCCTGGCGGCAGTCGCTGCCAGAGCTATGGTCGGCAGAACGGTCACCAGACCAATCGTCGTCAGGCCGATACCTATCGGCAGCAGGAACTGAATGCCTCGTTGATCAAGCCGGGCTTTGAGTCGTCTTTTGGCTCGTTCGAGTTGTCCTTTCACCTGACTAGTTGACCAGCCAAGAGTTGCAGCCATCTGCTCACGAGATTGACCATCCCAATAGCAGAGTTGGAGGGGAAGGCGATACTGATCTGGCAGCCGATCCACTTCATGGCGGATCATGTCGTGAAGATCGGTATCGGCAAGGAGTTCAGCAGGAGAGGCGACAATATGCAGGCTGGCATTCTCACGCTCTCGGCGAGCCATGCGTACCTGACGGCGCTGGATGGTTTTGGAGACACGGATGGCAACGCCATGCAACCAGCTGCGCAGGGCATCCTGCTTGCGAATAGCATGGGCACGTTGAGCTAAGATCAGAAAGGTAGCCTGGCAGGCATCTTCGACATCGACGGAACGGGAGAGAGTCTTGCTACAGACAGAACTGACCAGGTTGACATATCGATTGACGAGCAGGCCAAAGGCAGCCTCATCATTACGCGCGATGTAACGCTGTAGCAACGATTCATCCGATTCGGGACGCAACCATGAGATGAATCGATTGAAAGTGCCAATCGTTCGCGACATTTTCCTCTCCTGCGCGACAATGCCGCGACAATGCCCCTTGTCATCATAGTGTCCATCGAACCGCTCCTGGCACAACATTCCGTCAAAATCGCCAGAAATGAAATTCAGCTGAAATCATGCTGGAACTAGATGTCCAGGCAGTAAAGATGATCTAATTGGGGAATTATTCAGCAGCCGGGGTAGGATTTCATAGCCTTGAGGTTACAAAGACCTTGCCCGATGGGACTTCGGTGAAATATACTAGAGAACAGAAGAAAGACCCTGCCCGCTCGCCGTTGTTCACACCAGTACCTGACACACCACGAGCCTGCGAACCTTGAGGAGAGATCGGCTATGCTAGCCTTCTTCGGCGGCCAACTCGGTTGGATGGAAATCCTGATTATTCTTGGTTTGGGTGTTGTTCTCTTTGGCCGACGGCTGCCGGAAGTCGGTCGGTATCTGGGCAAAGGCATTGTTGAGTTCAAAAAGGGCCTCAAGGGTATTGAAGATGAGGTGGAATCGGTCAACACGGCCAGCAACAACTACCAGGCCCCGGAAGCCCCCAAGCCTGCGGCCCCTCCTCAGCGCATTGCTGCCACTGCTCCCAAGTTCCAAGAGCCGGCCCCTGTTGACTCCGAAGGCCAGCAACGCTATCAAGCTAAGAGCTAAGAGCTATCAGCCGTCAGCTTTCAGTCATACCATGCGAATGCTTCACAAGTATGAACTCGCTTTGGTTTGCCGATAACGTTCAACGCTTGTTTGGGCTGATAGCTGATAGCGGAATGCTGTCAGCTTGAAGGGCGTTTAACTCAGCGGTAGAGTGCTATCCTCACACGGTAGAAGTCACTGGTTCGAATCCAGTAACGCCCATTTGAATTGATCTGGATACTCTGTTATTGAAGCTCTCGTAACAACTCACTTCGATGAGGCGGTATCAACAGATAATTGGTGTTAGCAGCCGCTTCTGACCAGTCATTCCATTCTTTCTTCGTTCCATCAAACCCCATTGCCAGGCCGGCCCAGCCTGGCTTGAGCATCTTCTGTAGCGTTTGGATGGCTCCCTGTTTCCAGCGTGGACGGAAGAATGGGACAAATTCAAAGAGCAGAACGGGTGGCGAGTCACTTGTCAGCAGCTTGCTGGCTCCTCGCAAAGCGAACTCTTCATGCCCTTCGACATCGATCTTCAAAAAATCAACCTGAGGGAGCCTCAGGCGTGCAACTTCTTGATCAAGCGTAACGCTCTTCAGATTACTCGTGGAAATATTGGTTGTGGAAACATGCGAGAGTGCGCTGGATCGATCCGACGCAAAGCCAATAGCTCCTTCTTGTTCTGACACCGCAAAAGGCCTGATGATTAATTGCTGGTAGGGGATGGCGTTGACATAGAGCATGGTCGGATGTGGTTCATAGGCGAGCACCACGCCTGATGGGCCAACCAATTCCGCCAGCATGGTGGAATAAACGCCGAGATGAGCGCCGACATCCATAACGATATTGCCGGATTTTACCAGGGTTTGTACCAAGGCTACTTCACCAGGTTCGGCTTTGACTCCGCCATCAAGAAAAATGCGCTGTTGATCGAGGTCTCGTAAATCCAAATGGAGTTGCCCGGCGTGATGAGGCACCGCGACATTCTGCATGGAAGGGAAGAGCCTGCTCATCCATGCGCCCAGCCGCATGTGGCCACGCACTCGCCAGTTCTGAAACAAGGAGCGGTAGAAAGCGGCAGGCCAGGGTGTGGAGATCGGTTTCATCCTGCTCAATGTAGTGGCTGTTCCAAAGCGATGCAATGGGCTGACAATGCGGATGGATTAATTCAATGCTCCGACAGGACGAAACGCTCAGAAGTTTCTTCTTGCATGGTGGGTACCCTGCCTGTAACTTCAGAACCTGGGTCATATGACTTGTCATTTTTTGATGCGGCGAGGGAGAAGATTCATGGCAACGGGCAAAGTGCGGGTGGCCATCGTCGGTCTGGGGTTCGGTGCGGAGTTTATCCCGATCTATCAGAATCATCCTGATGCGGAGATGTATGCGATCTGCCGGCGCAACAAGGCGGAACTTAATGCTTGTGGCAACCAGTTTGGTGTGTCCAGGAGGTATAACAGTTTTGAAGATTTGCTCGAAGACCCCAATGTCGATGCGGTACACATTAACAGCCCAATTCCCGATCACGCCAAACAGTCCATAGCAGCTTTGAATGCTGGCAAGCATGTCGCTTGCACAGTGCCGATGGGGGTATCAATCGAAGAGTGTCGTGCGATCGTCAAAGCCCAGAAGAAATCGGGCAAGACCTACATGATGATGGAGACGGTGGTTTACAGCCGGGAGTATCTCTTTGCCAAGGATCTATACGACCGGGGAGTGCTGGGCCGCATCCAGTTCCTGCGTGGCAGCCATCAGCAGGATATGTATGGTTGGCCGAATTATTGGCCCGGGCTACCTCCAATGTGGTATGCGACTCACTGTGTCAGCCCATGCCTGGCGATCCTCAGCGATCCGGAGAAGGGAAAGGCGGCTCACGCTGAAAGTGTTGTCTGTCATGGCTCGGGGCGGATCAGCAAGGATTTGATCAAGCACTACAACAGCCCATTTGCTGTCGAAAGTGCCACGTTTAAGATCAAAGACAGCGATGTAGTCGCGGAAGTGACCCGCAGCCTGTTCGATACGGCTCGACAGTACCGTGAGAGTTTCGATGTGACAGCCAGCAACGTCAGCTTTGAATGGCAGCAAGTGGAAGGCGAAGACCCGGTACTGCACATGCGGGGGCTGCCTGAACACCAGATTCCTCGCCGGGTGAAGGTGCCCGATTTCGCTGGTCGTTTGCCCGAAGGCATCCGCAAGTTCACCGGAGCTATTCACGATGCAACGCACCTCAGCTTCCTGCAGGGAGCCGGCCACGGTGGCAGCCATCCGCATCTGGTGCACAACTTCCTGATGGCTGTGCTGGGCAAGCAACCCGCTTTCCCCGATGCCCCGACGAGCGCCAACTGGACGATGGTGGGGATTTGTGCCCATGATTCGGCGATGAAGGGTGGAGCGAGGGTGGAGATACCGCAGTTGTAGGTACAGTAGTATTGGACTTTCATTGGGAACACTTTCGTGCAAACTCTATAGTGCTCACAAAAGAGGATGGCGTGAAGTATCCCGATGTTGTTGATCCTGCCCGTGTAGGAAAGTATCCAGCATTAGCTGCTGCTGGAGTGGTTACGTTTGGGATGCTGTACTTGAATATCGCGTCTGGTGTCATCCCGAACGCGGGGCTGTCGATCATTATAAGTTCAACGACTACTATTACGCTTTTAGCACCTATCAAAAAGCACTGCAATTCTCCAAGAAAAATAAAGGTACCGAGGTGCCATTGGCGTTGGTTCTCCAAAAGGAATACATCGAAGAGTCGGAAGAAGGAACCTACATCCACATGAAGAAACAACGAATCACGGAATGGCCACCTGAGTTCCTCAGTCGTCCGAAGCGAACGGCAAGAACGATCCCCGATTTCCTATCGCCTGATGCTCCTGCGAATCGTTTGGACATTATTCGGGGATTGGCCCAACCTAAGGAATCGAAAAAACGGA
>DAOMFV010000017.1:0-58460 GCA_035430005.1 Gemmatales bacterium | reverse complement strand
AGACCTCATCAGCTTGAAACACTACACTAGCGAGGGGGCGCGTGCAATCGCAAGGCATTCCTTCCCTAGCGCATCGGGCTGGTAGCTTGATCAAGATGCTGTTGAAGCCAAGGCTGGCAGCAGAATCTGAAGCTCGCTCGAACTGCGTGAATGCAGTTGTCCCAGATCAGTAAGCAGATCATCATACGACTGATATCGTTCATCCGGGTTTTTTGCCATCATCCGCAGAATGACCTCCGACACGGAAGTGTCCAGCCCGGCGATGAGATGGTGAGGCGGAATCGGGTTTTCCTTGGTGTGTTTAAGCATGATCTCCATGCGGTTCTTGCCTTTGAAAGGCATCTCACCCACCACTGCATGATAGAACGTAGCGCCTAACGAATAGATGTCAGTGCGAAAATCGACCTCGCCAGTGGTACACAGTTCAGGAGCCATATAGGCGGCAGTGCCGGCGATCACGCCTGAGCTTGCATTGGCGTTGCCCGTCCAGGTATCGGTCGTCATGGCCAAGCCCAGATCAGCCAGCTTGATGCAGCCATCACGGGCCAGGAGAATGTTGCCGGGCTTCACGTCTCGATGCACGAGGCCAATCTTGCGCTGAGCCGCAGAAAGTCCCTCGGTCACCGTAGTGATAATTCGAATGGCACGATCCAGCCGCAAGCGGCCTACGTGAGCGAGCATATCGAACAAGCTCAGGCCATCGACGAACTCAAGTACCAGGAAGGGAAAAGGAGCGTCTTCTTCAAGATCGTAGACACGCACGAGATTCGGATGGTTAAACCGCGCCAGCAGCTGAGCTTCTCTGCGTAAACTCTCCAGCATCTGTGCCTGATCGTCGGTCATCCCTTCTTCACGGTCGATCTTCAGCACTTTCACCGCAACCGTACTGTTGAGTGAACGGTTGAGAGCACGAAAAACGACAGCGGTGCCGCCCCGAGCCACCTCTTCGGTGAGGAAATATTTGCCATACTGCTCTCCCACTTCGGGAAACTTCTTCCGATCGAGCATTTGTGAGGGGCGATCAGTGATCGGAGGCAATGGTTGCAGGCTACGGCTTCCCGGGGTAGTGAGGGAGCGACTACCCATGTTTACCGCCGGTGTTGCATGCACAGGAGCATGCGTTGACTGAACCGTATCCAGATCCATGGGGGTTGGGATCGTCGCGGTCTGCTTCACTTCCGCCCGCTTGGCGAGCCATTCTTTTACATCTTTCAACCGACTATTGGCTTGAGGAATAATGCGGCCACGAGAATCGAGCTTAGAGCGGCTTGTGGGGTCAGATTTGGGATCATTGAAGCCGACATTCTGGGCATACTCATGCAGTCGCTGATGCCCATGTTCGCCGAAAATACGCATGGGATCGCAGTAAGTAAGCATTCCCTTGCGAAGCATGTCTATGGAACGATAAGCATCTTTGACAAAAACACCCTGTCGAACCATGAAATCGACTGCATTTTCATCGCCATGACGGTCATTGAGCCACCATGCCTCCAGCGCGCGGTAGTCCGTCTCACTCAGGTTGGGGTGTGAGGCAATAATCTTCAGCAGAATGGGATCTGAAACGTCCACTTCCATGCCCATCATGTTTTACGGGATATCTTTACTCTAGGTTCAAATTATGGCGTCTGCAACCGAGTGCGAGATGAATCCGTTCTCACAAAACACAATATCGGTGAACTCATCCGTTACAGGCATTATCCTGGCAGGAGGGGCAAGCCGACGCATGGGTCGAGCCAAGGCGCTGTTGCCCTGGGGTAACTCGACCTTATTACAACACTTGACTAATACCCTGGTGTCAAGGGTAGATCCTTTCATTATTGTCAGTAACGGACAAATGGCCCTCCCTACCCTCCCATTGCAGGTTCAGTTGGTCAATGACACCATCCCCCACCAAGGCCCACTGGCAGGGTTTTCTCATGGCCTGAAGGTTGCTCCGGAGGATCGTCCCGTCTTCCTTACTGGATGTGACTTCCCTTTTATTCAACCCTCCATCATCGATTATCTACTAGATCAATTGGAGGGTGCTGATGCCATTGTCGCTCAATCGGCAAACATCTTGCAACCCCTGATTGGCCTCTATCAGTCAAGGATCATCCACACAGTAAATCATCTGATCGAAACTGGAACACGCAGTCTCACAGCATTACTCGAAATGATCGACTGTAAAACAATATCTGAAGCAGAATGGCGTCGTGTTGATCCTTCTTGTCAGATGCTCGTGAACATCAACACACCCGAAGAATATGAACTGGCACATCAGCACTATCTGAAGATCACTTCTTCGATTGATTGCTCTTGACACCCAATAGACCACCCAACGTGGCAATGGAACAAATCGGCCCATCTGGTACGGCATTGACAATCTTTGGTTCTGGCTGCCCCGCCAACGCAGCCTGTTTCATCGCCAGAGAATAGGCGGCCAGGGCCTGGCCAGATGACTTGGCTGGCAGTCCGGACAGCAACTCTTCGCCATCGCTTGCCTGTACCGGTCGATGCCGAGCAACCAACGCACGCGCAATGAGCGCAGCTGTGGGAATCTCATCCAGCTTGAGCTTATTAATGCGTTCTTCGGCAATCTTGATTTCGCCAGCACGTGCAGTCAGTTCACAAAGCTTGACATGGGCGTAAACCCGCAGCTTCCAGGCATCGTTGCGCCCCTGAGTATAGATTTCCGCGATCTTCATCGCTTCAAACAAGCGTGTTTGTGCTTCCTGCATACGGTTCGCTTCGATGGCCTGCTCTGCCAGCGCGAGATACGAGGTCAAGTTCACCTGGTCAAAACCAGCCTCCTGTCGCTTTTGCAGTATCTCCTTGCCGCGAGCTTCCTGATTCGAGGCGTAGAAGCCCACCATCTTGCCCAACTCAAGCTCAGTTTCCATGTCCTTATTGATTTCCAGATCCTGCTGGGCAAGTGCAGCCATGGCCGCTACCAGCGGTTTTGGCACAGGCATGCCTTTCTTGTACATCGCCCGCTCACCACGTCCGTTCGTGTTACCAATGAGTTGCAGGGCGCTTTCGCGGCCATTATGCCTGATGAGTTCCTGGGCCAATACACCCAACGCACTGAGTTGATCGCTGTAATCCTTCATCGTCACAGCCTGCCCCTTGGCATCTTTGACCGTGACATCACCAGGCTGAATCGCCTGTTTGATCACTGCGGTTAAGAACATGCGGGCAGCCTCGATCTTGTCTGGCTTCACGTTTTGCAGAACGGATCGGCTCAAAGCACGAATAACATCTTCCCTTGGCTCTCCAGGGGGAGCGCTAGCGAGGAGCTGCACCAGAAACTTCATATCGACCACACCAGGCTGAACTGGATCGAGTGAAATCATAGGCCCCACGATGTTTGCCACATCGTAGGCCAGTACCCATGCCCATAAAGGATCGCTGGCGCTGGTGATTGCCTTGCGAAGTTCAGCCACGCCATCTTTCTTGATGTCAGCATCAGAATCGATTCGAAGCTTCCATTCACCAAGACCACGCCGCAGGACTGCATTGAGGTCTGCGGGCAGCTTCGTATCAGCAATGGCGTTCTGCACCGCAGCGAGTGTGTTACCTTCGAGGCTCGATGCACGGTACCGCTTCCATCCCCACCATCCTGTGCCAAGCACCGCAAGAACGATGATCGCTGTCGTGGCAAAGCGGACATAATCCCAAACGGTGAGCTTGCGTCTTACTTTGGGAATGGCCTTGGCTTCTTCCAAAGCCTCCAGACTCACACGGGCTACTGACTGATTTCCCCATGCACCTTCAAGCTTGACCTCTTCCTTCTTGGCCATCGATGGGCCGGTTGCGTGCTTTTCACGCCAGTCTTTGGCTTTTGGCCCTTCGATCTTGGGCACCGCAATGATTCGTCGGCAGGATGGGCAGGGCGCTCGCTTGCCCGCATTCTCGGCTGCCATTTCGATCGGTTCGTCGCACTGTGGGCAGGTAAACTTGACCATTTCGGTCCTGTTCGCTTCCACCTCTGCTGCCTTCTCCGCATGTACCGCCTGGGAAGCTAGCATATCGAAATCGATAACCTCTTCTTCGCCGGCTGTCACCGGGGCAGTGACAGCCGCCTTCACATTGATCTTGAGTTCTTCCGCCGTTGGCAATCGAATATGCTGATTGCAGCCTGCACAGGATATCTTCTTGCCCGCATGCCTGGCATCAATGCGAATCTGCTTCTTGCAGTTGGGATTAGGGCAGTTAATGCGAATCAGCATCAAGAATTCCCTTCGGTTGTATCAATGTCATTGTCTCCGGCACCAAGTTCTGTTTCAACCACTAAGTGCTCAGAACCGGTAGCATTTTGCGACGCCGGCCTAACCCTTCGGTCTCGCCGCTTGCTCGGCCACGGTCATGCTCTTCCACTTCCCATTTATCGATTTCTTCCATCAACGCATCGACCATTTCCGATTCTGGCACCGTTCGCAGCATCTCGCCGCGTTTGAAGATCATGCCCTTGCCCTTACCAGCCGCTATGCCCAGGTCAGCTTCCTTGGCTTCGCCTGGCCCATTGACGACGCAGCCGAGCACCGAAATCTTGATGGGCGTTTTGCGTCCGTTGAGCCGCTTCTCCAGTTGAGCGATGATGCCTTCCAGATCGATCTCCAACCGGCCACAGGTAGGGCAGGCGATGAGTTCAGGCTTCCGCACCCGGCGCTGGGTAGCTTGAAGAATATCAAAAGCAGCGGCTACTTCAGGCACGGGATCGCCCAGCAGACTGATGCGGATGGTATCGCCAATGCCATCAAGTAACAGCGGTGCAATACCGCAAGCAGACTTGGTGACGGCATAGGGCGGCTTCCCTGCTTCTGTCACACCAATGTGAGTCGGGTAGTTGGCCTGCCTGGCATAGAGCCGATAGGCTTCAACGACGGTGATGACATCGCTCGATTTCAAGGAGATGATCAGATCGTGGTAGCCAACACTCTCCGCTACCTCGATGTAGCGCAGGGCACTATCGACCATCGCCGGCGGACAAGGGAAGCCATACTTCATGGCGAATTCCCGTTCCAGCGAACCGGCGTTGACGCCGATTCGCATGGGAATGCCTTTGTCTTTGGCCTTCTGCAAGACCTGCTTGTATCGATCCACCCCGCCGATGTTGCCGGGATTGATGCGAATCTTGTCGATGGGATGATCCAGGGCAGACAGGGCCATCTTGTAGTCGAAATGAATATCGCAGATGAGAGGAATCTTGATCCGCTTTTTGATCTCGGTCAGAGCGTGTGCGTCTTCAGGCTTGGGAACGGTCACCCGCACCACTTCACAGCCCGCTTCTTCAAGCTTGTGAATCTGCTTGACCACTTCATCGACCTGATGCGTATCGGGAGTCGTCATCGACTGCACGACGATCGGGTTATCTCCACCGATCAGAACCCCGCCGACGGAGACCACTCGAGTCTTATGGCGGGCAAAGGAAGACTGATAGATAGCGCTGGACATAGTCACATCCTGACAGATCGGAAGTTACCTTTAGTCTATGGTCAATATCACGAGTTGATAGCCCAACAATAGTAATTGAATTTCTGTTGAATACGATTGCTGATTCGCTCTAAGGTCTTGTGTACTTATGAAGATACGCACGAAACCACGGCGAGAAAAAACTGGGGTTGTGCTGCGGTTGACAGTTATCTATACTTCGTCCGCCGCAGGCGATCTGGCCTGTCGGGCACTCAAGGATGAGTGCATCACCACCTGACCTGCACCCGCATGCAGCCAGGCAACTCGAGGAAGGACCCTCATGGCCAAGCAATCCACTCCCACGCGCCCCCTCATCGGTATTAACATGGATTTTGTGCCAGCTGGCAAGATGGCTGGCGCTCAGCTTCGTCTGCATGCAGGCTATGCTGAATCGGTCTATGCTGCTGGGGGCATGCCGATCTTCATCCCGCCCGTGTGCAAGGATCAGGAGCTGAATATGCTTCTGGATCGGCTGGATGGCTTCCTTCTGGCTGGCGGCCCACTCGACATGGATCCCAAGCGACTGGGCCTGGAAGCACACCCTGCTGTTCAGCCCATGCCTGCCAAGCGTGAAGACTTCGACCGAACGCTATGCAAGTACATCAGCGAACGTAAGCTCCCCGTGCTTGCTGTTGCTTTGGGTATGCAGGAACTGAATGTCACCTGTGGCGGCACACTCTTCCTGCACCTGCCCGAAGACATGCCCAAGGCCCTGCCCCACAAGGATCTCACCGGCGGCCCGCATCGGCATGCGGTAAACCTGGTGCCCAAAACACTACTTGACAAGATTTATGGCGGTGGCGAGATTCGAGTCAACAGCTACCATCATCAGTCTGTCAAGCAGGTAGCCCCCAAGTTCCAGGTCAGCGCGCTCTCACTGGATGGCGTCATCGAAGCTTACGAATCGACTGACCCCCACTGGTTCTGCGTCGGCGTTCAATGGCATCCCCATTCGGAAACAGCTTCCGCGCTGGACATGCAGTTGTTCGAGTCCTTCGTCAGCAACTGTGCCGGCAAGGGAATCGCCGGACTCAGGCTGGCTGCTTAAGGGTATTACCAGCCCGAAGCGCTAGCGAGGGACGCCAGCAATCGCAAGGTATTCCCTTGCTAGCGCGGCGGGCTGGTATGTCATTTGATCCCGAAAGCTGCCTTCAAAGCCTTGACCGCCGTCTCGCCATGCTTCTGCTGTACGACCACGCTGACACAGATTTCGCTGGTCGAGATCATATCGATGTTGATGCCCTTCTCGGCTAACGCACCAAACATCTTCTGTACTACTCCTGTCTGCGACCGAATGCCGACGCCATAGATCATGACCTTCGCCACATCGGGGTTGGCTACCGCCCTGCTCTGCGGACTGATCTTTTGGAACGTGAGTTGAACTTGTTCGAGCGCCCGGGGCAGATCATGGACCGGCACGGTAAACGTCAATTCAGAAACGCCATTGTCATCGCTGGAAAGCACGACCATGTCAACGATCACGCCCGCTAAGGCGATAGCAGAGAAGACCTTGGCACAATTGCCGGGCACATCAGGAAAATCACTGATGGTGATTCGGCCCTGACTGACATCCAATGCGACATCGGTGACGACAATCGATTCCATCTCCTGGAGTGATGCGGTCAACGGCGTAGACGACAAGTGCCTATCGGGCATCACTGGTTGCCCTGCCTTGCGTCCGTTGGGATTCTCCATCTCGGCCGGCAGTTTCAGCACATGCAGGCCGAAAGCTTCGTGAACTGCTTTCAGTGCCCGCACACCGTCCCGGCGATCCACCAGAACGGTAATCTTGATCTCGCTGGTGGTAATGAGGCGGATGTTGATCGCTGCCTCAGCTAATGCATTGAACATGCTGGCCGCCACGCCGGTGTGGGTACGCATCCCGGTGCCTACGATCGACACCTTGCTCACCGAATCGACATGGGTGACGCTGGCTGCATACTCGGCACAAAGGGGGCGAAGGATTTCGAGAGCGGTCGAGAGATCACCTTTGAGCAGAGTGAAGCCAATTTCCGCCTTACCCGCAACACCGATGGACTGAGCAATCATATCGATGACGATATTCTTCTGAGCCAGCGCCCCAAAGATACGCTGGCTGACACCGGGTTGATCGGGCACGCCGGCAATACGGACGCGAGCCTCTTCCCTGACGATGGCCACACCGCAGACCGGCGTCTGCCGTGTCCATTCGGTATCGGGCACCACCCACGTTCCAGCGCCGTCACTGAAACTGTTCCTCACCTGGAAGGGCACACCGAACTTACTGGCAAACTCGATGCTGCGTGAATGCATCACGCCGGCGCCCATGCTCGTCAGTTCAAGCAACTCTTCATAACTGATGCTCGGCACCTTCCTTGCTTCGGGAACAATACGTGGATCGGTCGTGTAGACTCCATCCACATCGGTGTAGATTTCACATTGGGTATCGACAAACTTTCCTGATGCATCATGCTTCATGGCGGCAGCCAGGGCTACGGCCGTCGTATCCGAGCCTCCCCGCCCCAACGTCGTGATCTCGCCTTGTTCGGATTCACCCTGAAAACCTGCCACCACCACAATGTTGCCACCTGCCAGCAACTTCTTGAGGCGAGTGGTGTCGATGCGACGAATGCGGGCCTTGGTGTGGGTGTCATCCGTGTGAATACCCGCTTGTGGCCCGGTAAGGCAGGCAGAGGCGTGGCCGAGCTTCTGAATCGTGATCGCTAGTAGAGCGATGGATATCTGCTCGCCTGTCGCAAGCAACACATCCATTTCCCGTGGCGATGCGGTATTGGTGATCTCCCGGGACAGGTCGATCAGCTCATCGGTCGTATCGCCTCGGGCACTGACGACCACGATCACCTGATGGCCTTTCACCTTAGCAGCGATGGCCCGCTTAGCCGCTCGTTGCATCAGTTCCGCTGTCGCCACGCTGCTGCCACCAAACTTCTGAACGATCAACGCCACGGAAGGTCCCTCATGCAGAATGTTCAAGCAGTTAGAGTAGGAGTTCAAGGGGCAGCGGAGTACCGCTGATCCCTGCCACATTTCCAGCATTTTGCTTTAGAATCAAGGTGCTACAGGGTTGTTACACAGATAAATCATCATCGATTCTTCGTCGATGACTTGAAAGCCCGCACCGGTGTAGAGAGCCAGCGCAGGCTTATTGCGTGCATCTACCCGCAAGTCCACCACGTTACATCCCTGTTGACGCAGATACGCAATGGCTTTCCGTAATGCGGAGGAGCCCCAACCCCGACGACGGCCGCTGGGAACCAGTCCGAGATAACGAATCAGGCCCACTTCACCATCATGCTGGATGGCCATCACTCCAAGATGACCCCGCTTCGGATGCCGAATAAAGAACCGCTCGACGCCCGGTTTGTAATATTGAACTGCCACTCTGGTGGCCGATTGAATGTGATTGAGTTCCGGCACATCCAGGCTGTCTGACATGCACTCGATCAACAGTTCGTTGAATAAGCCATTTCCTTCCTGATGATGCTGTTCCAAATGAACCAGCCGGGACTGCACTTCATTCACGGGCTGATCAAGAGCTACTCTTAGACGCATGATCCGGGCTATTTCCTTAAAACCTATCACCAACATTTGATTCCTGTCAGCGGCGCTTTGGATGGGCACGTTGACCTGAAAAAATCTGGTACCTCGCCTTTGATACTCGGCTACCACCTCATCCCACAAGTGTCGTGCCGCCTGTTGCCTCTGATCTGAACTCCGTACGATACTGGACCGTAAAGGCCAGCAATGGACATACTCTTCTGCCCCTGGAATGATCCACGCTACTGCATCAATGTTACCTGAACGATCAGCTATCCACAGACCATCAGCCAGCCCGGTCTCATGTTCAAGTTGGAAGTAAAGCGATTGGAGTTGTTCAGAATCAACCGTCTGGCCGAACCAGCATTTCAATGCCTGCGACCATTCACCGGGCCGGGCGACTCGGCACTCCCAGGTCTCAGGCTTCAGTCTCGGCTTCATGTTCCACCTGGGTCACATGGAACTTGCGCTCACACAGGAGGCTTTCGTTGGCGAACAATTGAAAACGATACTCGCCCACTTCGGGGAACTCACAGCCACACAAGCCAAAGTTGACCTCGACGACGCTGAGCGGATCGGGAAAGTTCACTTCCGTTTCGGTATCAAAGAGTTCTTCGTTGCTGGATGCTTTCACACAACGCAAATGAATCGTCTGATCACCATGCCCTTCAGTCAGGGCCACAAAGACGAACAGCTCATTCACCAGGCAAGGCAGCGAGGAGGCGGCAATGGCATCGAACAGACCGATCAGGCTCTTCTTGCCGGAGATGCGATCGTCCAGCACCATGTCGCAGATGATCATAGCCAGCACGTGAGGCAGACAGGGTGGTTGCGATGACATCGGCGCCTAAGTCGTGGTCAGTGAGATCAACGGGGTGATTATACCGTGCATCTCGGGGGAAGTCATGAGGAGTGTGAGCCGTCTGGCTAAAAGGCGAGCATATTGCGGTATTCTTCGAGCCGAAGGTTGATTTCGGAGCGGGTGGCCTTGCGCAGCCGATTCAACCCGAAGCCCTCCACTGTCATGCTGGCGACGATGGAGCCATAGGCAATGGCCCGTCGTAGTGAACCGGGAGCCTTGCTGGTATCGGAGGCGAGATAGCCCATGAGGCCACCAGCGAAGCTGTCCCCAGCCCCGGTGGGGTCGATCACCGTCTTAGTGGGGAAGCCAGGCAGCAGGAACGGGCCATCTTTGGTAACGAGATACGATCCATGCTCGCCCTTCTTCACAATGACAAAGCTCGGTCCCATCTCCCGAATCTTCTCGCCAGCCCGAATCAGGTTAGGCTCGCCGGTCAGGAGCTTGGCTTCGCCATCGTTCAGCACCAGGCCATCCAGCTTGGGCAATAACTTCATCAGATCATCACGGGTATTGTTGATCCAGTGATCCATCGTATCGGCCACGACCAGTTCAGGCTTCTCGACCTGATCCAGCACCTGCATCTGCAGTTTTGGATGCGTGTTGGCGAGGAAGACATAGGGAATCTTGCGATAGCTGGCTGGCAACTGAGGATCGAACTCGGTCAGCACATTGGGGGAGAACTCAAGGGTTTCACGCTGATTCATGTCATCGAAGTAGCGGCCACGCCAGAACATCGTCTTGCCGCCCTGCTTCACGACCAGGCCGGCGGTATCGATGCCCCGATCCTTGAACATTTGCCGATGTTCCTGGGGAAAATCTTCACCGACGATACCGACCAGATGGACGTTGGTGAAGTAGCTGGCTGCCCAGGAAAAGTAGGTAGCAGAGCCGCCGAGCACCATCGGGGCTTCACCAGTGGGGGTCAAAATGGTATCGAGAGCAACGGTGCCAATAACGAGAACAGAAGACATCGAGCAGGCCTTTCGAGGTTGAGCTATCAGCAGTCAGCTATCAGCTTACAGCTACGACGGTCTGCTTCAATGTGGATGTTGGCTACTTAGCAATAGGTCGCCTCGGCCGTTGCTTCGCCGAGATTGACTTAATCACCATGTACCCCTTTTGCTTCCTATTGAACGGTGGGCTGGCCAGTTCAATGCTCTGTTCAATCAGAGCTTCGATCTCCGGCTCATCGAGATCATTGACTGCGTCCAACCGAATATGCCGGACGATGTTGCCTTCACCCCGCAGTCGTTTGTCTGGGTCCATCAACCTGGCGCCGATGAGGAAGCAGAGCGTTACCCAGCTTGGCTGAAGCAGTATGGAAAGAACAGCGTGCGAAGCTTTTTCCGTAGGGCCAAAGCCGATCACCAGGCCGTTGTAGTTGTCGTAGACCATTTCCACTGCCCCGGGGATTCTCTTGCGTAGCTTGGCGAGCACCGCCTTCCCCTGCCGGGCGATGGCGGGATCGTACTTCTTGAAGAACGATTCGAGCGACTGTTTTGGAGTCGGCATGATGCTCTCTCTCTCTAGCCAATGATCACTCGTGGCCGTTTAGGCTCGCTGGCTTCTGCTTTACGAATCAACTCCTGTACCATCCAGGGAATGTTGCCATGCCCCATGAACAGAAAGTTCAAGTTAGCCGCCAGCGGCGACTCGTTCGACCAGCCGAAGATGACCTCGGGGGGTCTGCCAAACTTACTGAACTCCAGTGAGATGGCTGCGATCACATGCGAGATCGAGCTGCACTTGCTGACTCGAATCACCTCCATGTCGTGCTCCTTATCGATTCGCATCAGAGGCGCATGCTCAAACTCACTCGTATCCCCCAATTCAACCTCGATAAAGATGATCGGCACCTCGGCTGCGATGCGGAACCGCTCCCGAATGACTTCATCCTTTTTCCAGACGCTCATGTGGCCAGGCCGGTGCGGCACCAGGATCTGGTACTCGACATCAATCATCGTCTTCCAGCGCTCTTCGGTGGCTGCATCCGCATACTTGAACCCGGTGAAGCGCAACTCAAGGCTGCGACGCCAGCGTGACCAGAACGAGGTAAGGAATACCAGCGCCAGGAACGCTGATGACAGGATCAACCCACCGGGCTGACGCCAGATCATGATGCCGGCCATGGCGACGAAGAAGAGCAAACCCACGACGAAAGGCGAGGCCAGGATCATCCAGAATTGAATAAACCGCTTGCGAAGATCAGCCGCCGCGGCAAGGTTCGCCCCCGCCAGCAGCACGAGGACGCTGGTTGCATACGCCCCCATCTGGGCACCCACGCTGGCTTTGAAGACCAAGGTCGCCAGCAGAATGATGGCGTTGCACATAAGGAGAAACACGCCGTACTTGCGGGCCCAGGTCATCTCCATGCCGAGCCGATGCAGGTAGCCGGGCACCAGATCGCGCAGGCCAACAGTCACGCTCACTCCCGCCAGGCAGAGAATCACAGCAGTAATAAGGTCGTAGAAGGTTCCAAACCATGATGGAAATAACTCGCCATGGGCTATGAAAGCCAGCGCTCGATGCTGGGCCGCGTGCTCGGAAGTGAACTTCACATCAGGGATCACCAGCGTCGTTGCCCAGGTTGATGCAATGAGGAAAACCGCCATGATCAGCGTCAGGGCCGCCATCATCCATCTGGAACGACGAATGCGGCGGCGTTGTTGTGCAGCCTCATCTCCTGCCCCGCCATCAATCAGCGGGGGAGAGGTCATGCACAACTCAAACCCCGAGATACCGAGCGCCAGTTGCGGAAACATCAAGAGCATGAGCACCACCAATCTCTCAGTCTGAATGGACGAGTGCTGATTCGCCTGAAGCCACCACGCATGCCATATCTCCTGATGCTGATAAACCTCCCAGGCCACCCGGCCGACCAGATAGCCTGTCGCCGCTAAATAGACAGCTACCACGATAGCAGCGAACCAAAGCACCCGACGAGTAAAGCCCGAAGCGAAGACAAACCAAAACACCATGCCAATGGTAGAAAGCAGCAGCGTGACGCCGACTTGCCTATTCCAGTAAGGTCGCAGGGTTTCTACCCACCAGGAGCCAATCCAGGGCTGAAGCGCCTCAACGGTCGGCGAACGATCATCCACGAGGCTCTGAAAATGGGGATTGGCCAGCAGATGCACCGAGGCATCGGAAGTCGATAAGCTGCGGGTGATGATGAAATCTGCGGCAACGAAACCCATCATGACCAGAATCAGGAACTTCCCCCGCCAGCCGCTGATGCTCTTTTGCATCAGTCCCGTCGCCCCACGACCATCGCTCGAACGGCCCACGACATAGAGGTACGCCGGCAAGGCCAACAGAAACGTCACAGCGACGACAGCAGCGGCAGCAAGCGGCGCTAACGGACCGGCCACTTCGTTGGCCAGTGATGGTAGATAGGCCAAAGTGCTGAAGTAATCGATGCCCACCAGGCAAAGAACAAGCCCCCACGGACTGGTCTTGGTCCGGGAGGCGGGGGTGATCGTTAACGCTTGTGACATATCAGATGATCGTTTCTCACCATGGCGTATTTCATCAGCCCTTCATCAGGCGAGAGTCACCATGAACAAACCGACCCTCTTTTTATACGATGTTGTCATGAATCCTATTCATGCACACTCAACTG
Source organism: Gemmatales bacterium (assembly GCA_035430005.1). Classification (GTDB taxonomy): domain Bacteria; phylum Planctomycetota; class Planctomycetia; order Gemmatales; family HRBIN36; genus JAEUIE01. Next base: position 44,988 of record DAOMFV010000017.1, on the reverse strand, counting down.
CTGCTGAGATACGAGCAGCCTGCCGCACCAACGAATGGACACAACCTACCTCCGGCTTTGGCCATGGGTACGTGCAGGCCAACCTGGTCATACTGCCCAAAGAGTACGCCTTCGACTTCCTTCTCTTTTGTCTTCGCAATCCTCAGGCCTGCCCGCTGCTGGGGGTGAGCGAGGCAGGCGACCCTGAGCCAAAAGAAGTGGCCCCTGGAGCTGACCTCCGAACCGATTTGCCGCGCTATGCTGTGTACGAAGACGGCGTGCAGACAGCGACACCTCAGGACCTTTATCACTATTGGAGCGACGACCTCGTCAGTTTTCTCTTAGGCTGCTCATTCACTTTTGAACACGCCATGCTTGAAGCGGGGCTTCCCGTCCGACATCTGGAACAGGGTGTGAACGTGCCGATGTACAAGACGAATCGACTCAACAATAAGGCAGGCATCTTTGAAGGTGAACTCGTTGTTTCGATGCGGCCACTCAAGCCGGAGGTGATCGACAGGGCGACCGAACTCTCAGCCCGCATGCCGCTGGCTCACGGCGCTCCGGTGCATGTGGGTGATCCTCGTGAACTGGGCATTGCCGATCTTGATAAGCCCGACTTCGGCGAGGCGGTGACAGTCCATCCCGATGAAGTGCCCGTCTTCTGGGCCTGTGGCGTCACGCCGCAGGCAGCTATCATGGCTGCCCGGCCCAAACTGGCGCTCACGCATCTGCCCGGGCACATGTTCCTGACTGACATGCGCCACGAACAGATCAGTCAATCATAAGTTCTGCGCCGCCATCTTGCGTACCTCTGCCATTCGATAGGCATGGAGCAGGGTAAAGTAGTTGATGCCAAAGACCAGAGAGCCGATGAAACCGGCCAGGGTCAAGCCATACCAGATGCCGTAAGGCTGACCGCTGATCAGCGCGGATACACCGGCAATGAGACAAGCCACACTGGCTATGAGAGCTACCCAGTAGATAGTGAAGACCAGCGTCTTGGCTTTGCCGAAAGGTGCCAGGCAGCCGCCGAGCGTGCCAACTACGCCGCCGAGCACGCCTATCGAGGCGCCGAATATCCAAGCATAGTGTTCTGGAAACCAGGGAATCATGATTACTTCCTCCCGTTGAGAATGGATCGATGGGTTGTCAGTAGTTCTTTTGCAAGATTAGGCGAAAGCTGGCCGTCAGCGACCAGCAGCTTGAGCCGGCGTTCAAAGGGATCGACGAGCCTCTCATCGTCAGCGGTCTTGGCTTTGGCAATCAGTCGATCCAGTCGGTTACGAACGGTGGGATAGGAAACCTCGTAGATCTCAGCGAGGTCTTTGAGCGACCCGGAAGCCAGCAGCAGCCGTTTCAGGAACTGCAGGTCGTCCTCATCGAGGGCAGCCAACCAGGCGGGCATAGCCATGGCTTACTTTCAGTTTATTGAACTCGTCTTACACATTATACAAGTTCAACATTATGTATTTCAAGATCACTTTTATTCGGAACTTTATACTTGACAAACCCACGCTTCCCAGTTAAGATTAGTTTAACTGGAGAAGACAATGAACATCAAAGACTTGAACCTCGCAACACTTAGTCACTTATTTACGGATGAAGCCGCTGCCCGTGCTTTCATCGAATCCCAGCTTTGGCCCACTGGCCCTTGCTGCCCTCACTGTGGAAGCGTTACCTTCTACAAACTAACTGCCAAGCCTGACTCTAAGAAGCCAGTGCGGGCCGGTGTGTACAAATGCAAAGACTGCCGAAAGCAGTACACGGTTCGCATCGGCACCATCTTTGAAGATAGCCACATCCCATTCAGCAAGTGGCTGATGGCCTTGCATCTCATGACCAGTTCAAAGAAGGGCGTTAGCTCTTTGCAGATCAGCCGGGAAGTAGGCGTAACGGTCAAGTCTGCATGGTTCATGACTCATCGCATTCGAGAGGCTATGATTGAAGCCTATGGCCCTCAGTCCCTTGAAGGCACGGTGGAAGTTGACGAAACCTACGTTGGCGGAAAACCTCGCCATCACAAACGCAGAAGTGGCAATACGGGACGCGGCACAAAGAAAACTCCAGTGGTGGTTCTTGTGCAGTGTGACGGACGGGCTGCATGCAATCCTATCGGCAATGTGACGATAAAGACGCTGCGAGATGAGATTGAAAAGCATGTTGATAAGTCGGCAACCATCATGACTGATGAATATCGCCCTTATCGTCAGGCCACGGAATCGTTTGAGAACCACAAGACTGTTTGCCATAGCAAGGGTGAATATGCTCGCAAAGAGAAGGGTGGCTTTGTCGCACATACTAATACCGCCGAGAGCTTTTTTGCTTTGCTCAAGCGCGGTCACTACGGTATCTTTCACATGCTCTCTAAGCAGCACTTGCACCGCTACACCAATGAGTTTTCTTTCCGCTGGAATCATCGCAAGGTGAGCGATGGAGAACGAATGGTTGCGGCCATCAAGGGCGCAGAGGGCAAGCGGCTGATGTATAAACAACCTGATAATAAAACTGCATGAAAAGGTATCCGCTGATGTCGAAGAGACGAAATCAGATGAAGAATGAAAAGAGGCAGCAGGCGACGGCAACCTCGAAAATCATGTCGCCCCAACCTCTGACACCGTTTCTGAGTAATCTGCCATGACCTTTGCTTCTTCTGGAGTGTGCGCAAAAACAAACATCCGGGGGGAACTTGTCCATTCATCAGGATAGGACGAAGATTCACCAACAACGAATAGCCTTAGTTTAGGAGACGCCATGACCAAACCCACCAAACCCGGCCCTAAAGAACAGCTACACAAGTTGCCGTTCACATTCTCACAAGCCCTGGGAGCAATGCTGAAGGCCAAACCGCCAGCGAAGCAACCAAAGGCAAAGAAGAAGGCCGTTAAGAAGAAGACACGCCCATAGCCATTATGGTATCGCTCGGTACATAATGTCAACGGCTAAATGCAGGCTGGTTCAATTCGGCGTAATCGCAAATTGAATTTCATGACAACAAGGAAGAAATCTCCATCGGCTAGTTTTGCTCCGCCAACATCGCCTTTAGGCTTTTGAGAGTGGCGGAGAGTGGCAAAATTTCCTTTGGTGCGCTCTTGTAGTCGGCGTCGATTCCTAAATGTTTCCATCCGTCTGACCCCATGACCTGAAGAACCTTTAGCAATTGTTGCGGCGTGTCAACCGCATCAATTACCATCCAGCCCAACTTGCCAGCATCGATTATGTACTTGTTGACGATACTCAGATCAGAAAACAACAAGGGGTATTCTTTGCCCTTCCATTTACTGGCAAGCCAACCCTGTGTACCTTCTGGCAATCTTCGATCTGAGATTAGATAGACCGGCCCCTTAAGCACATAGTCATATGCCATGAACTAGCTCCCCTGATTTTTCTCCGTACCATCACTTACTGTATTCTAGCAAGTTACAATCATTTGGGTTTGTGAAGTGTAAAGTTCCGATTTTGTTTATTTCCATAATTCACGAGGCTGGCAACAACTTCGGGTCTTGTTGACGAGGGATCATCAAAAGCAACAGGAGTGCCAAGCCGAACCATGGAATAAACGCAAACTTGTACTCGTACCACTGAGCAGTCTTCATGAGCACGAAAATGACATTCAGCACGATCCAACCAGCAATAGCAATCATCCAACTTTGATGTGCCCGGTAGAGCCATGCACCGATGGCCAGGATGAATGCCGGCAACAACAGCACGAAGTCATAGCTGAAAGCATAAGGTGTCGCCACCATCCACAGAGCCAAGACTAATGCACCTCGAATCGAAGCCTCTTCGGGTGGTGTTTCTCTACGCCGGGTCCAGCCCAGAACTACGATCCAGCCCAGAAAGGCTAACCCTATCCCACCGGAGATGATTCTGAACCACGACCCAAAGGTATACCTGCCCCAGCCATCCAGCGTGGCGTTAAACCACTGTGTCGGGTTCGATTGGGCCAGCGATCCCAGGTACTCTGACCAGACACTGGGCCGAATGAGGAACGTGGCGGCGATCATCAAACCAACAGTGCCGAAGAAGCCGAGCAGCATCTTCCACTGACGTTGTCTTAACCCCACCACACAGGCATAGATCACCAGCCCAAACGCCAGATGGGGCTTGATGATGCTCAATGCCAACGAACACCCTGCCAAGCCCGGTTTCTGTTTCTGCATCAGGAAGCACCAGAGCGTAAAGCCCAGCAACGTCCATGCGGTGACATGCCCCATGCCGAACAGCGACAGGCACGGTATCCACGCCACCACCGCTACCGTGCTGATCAGCGGCATGATCGGCTGCTTCGGAAACAGCATCGCCCCCCACAAGAAACAGCACAGCACCAGCATGCTGACGTTGAGCACGAATTGAATCTGAATCGCAGTCAGAAAGTCTACCCAGCCCATCGGAATGAACGGCAATAGTGATGTTGGCGGCCCGTACGGTACCTGAACGTCCCCCTTCTCACCAAGTGCCCGTTGAATGACCCCGGCCCATTCATAGTCGTAGGGATTGTGCCCTTCTAGGAGGAGCCTGCTGGTCGTGTAGTATTGCTTGAAATCGGTGCCGCCAAAGGGGATACCGGCCTCTTGTGCAACAGGCACCTGGGCTGGGCTCTCCATGGGCAAAAGAAAACAGCTCAGCAACAATCCTAACAACCAGGCATTCATCACAGCTTCCATTGACTTCTCTTGGGAACATGACCTATTCTTGACTGATTGTCCAATTAAATCGCTGGAGCCCGCCAGTGGCGATTCGTTTCTATTGCGTCAATTGTGGTCAGAAGATCAAGGCCCAGGACGACATGAGCGGCTTGAAGGTAGCCTGTCCTACCTGCAATGACCGGCAAGTCGTCCCGCAACCTGCACCGGGTACCAAGCCTGCCACTGGTCCAAGAGCCGACTATCAGCCGTTGAAACTGGCTGACCATTTCGATCCCGAGGACTTCACCTCAGCTACAAAAGGATATCATCATGACCGCCGCAATCCTATGGTCGATGATCATTCAGAACCTCTCAACAAACTGAAGAAGAAACGAATTCTGCGAGGCTCACTCTATTTCCTTTTTGCTCTGGCATTCATCCCGCTCGTCCTATGGATGCTCGAACCACCCCAAGTCAGCGTTCTTCAGAAAATTGAAAACGGCATCGAACAGGAACTGAAAGGCGAAGCCCGCAAGAAAGCCAAAAAGGTGCTTGAAGAAGCCAGGCAGGGACGTGCCTTGTTGGATGACGTCCTCAACGTTTTCCCCAACAAGAAACTGCAGGGTGCCTGGCTGCCGCGTAACAGTGATCTGCACATCTATCTGGGCCTGGTCTGCGCGGTAGGTTTCCTGTTTACGATCTGCATCTGTCTTCCAAAAGGTTTTTCACGCATTCCCATTATGTTGCTGATCGGAGGCTTTACTGGTGTCTTCGGTGTCGGACTGCTTGAAATCATCCAGCACCTGGCCATTACCGGGTGGGGACTCGTTCTTGGCGGACCGTTTGCCATCATTATCTTCATGATCGGCATCGCCTACCGCGCGCTGATCAACCCTGATTTGCCGTTCATGAACTGCCTTCTGAGCTTTACTTTCGGTGTAGGTTTATGTGAAGAAATCATCAAAGCTTTGCCCATCTTCCTGATATTCATGGGACGAAGCAGGCTGCGCTGGCATGAGTGCTGTGCGCTGGGCATGGCATCGGGTGTCGGCTTCGGCATTGCTGAAGGCATCTTCTATTCAGGCCAGATGTATAACGGCCTCTATGGCCCGTTGGTCTACTATGTCCGATTTATTTCGTGCGTGATGCTGCACGCCATCTGGTGTGCAGCGGCAGCACTGTTTCTGCATCGCTTTCAGAAACTCTCACACGGCAGGATGAACATGCTCATCGGGTTTTACCGACTTGTCATACTCATCTCTATCCCCATGGTGCTGCACGGTCTGTACGATACCCTTCTAACCAAGAACATGGATGGCCTGGCACTGACTGTCGCTCTGCTCAGCTTTGGCTGGCTGGTGCTGATGGTCGAATCGGCCCGGGAGAAAGAGGGCGATGTGCTGGTCCAGGTCTCCACGGTCAGCGAGGAAAGCACTCCGCTCCACAACCCGGCCGATCTGCGGCCTGACGCTCAACCTGAAAGAAGCCCCCATGCAACTAGCCCTAGTCCGATATAAGAGCCGTAAACGTGTCGGGGTGCTGACGGGGAATGAATTGCAACTGCTTCCCCGCTCTAAACAGGGCGGACTGAAACTGCACGAGATTCTGCACTCCAGGAACCCCGCTAAGACCGTTCGCAAGCTGCTGAGCAAAAGCAAAACGGTGGACATCGGCAAGGTCGATTGGCTGCCACCGATCTATCATCAGGAAGTCTGGGCAGCCGGCGTCACCTACCAACGATCGCAAACTGCCCGCAAGGAGGAATCCCAAGGAGCGGGCAAATACTACGATGCGGTCTACAGGGCTGAACGCCCGGAACTCTTCTTCAAAGGCAGCGCTCATCGGGTCGTGGGCCATCAACAGGCCATTCGTATCCGGGGGGATTCCCAGTGGAACGTTCCGGAGCCTGAATTGACTTTGGTGCTGAATCCCGAATTGAATATCGTCGGCTACACCATCGGCAACGATGTCAGCTCCCGTTCCATCGAAGGCGAGAACCCACTTTATCTGCCACAAGCCAAGACTTACCTCGGGAGTTGCGCATTAGGGCCTGTTATCACACTCGCTGACGAAACCCTCAACCCCAAGGATTGGAACATCACCATCAACATCGTTCGGGATGGCAACATTTGTTTCGAGGGCGCCACCGCAGTTAGCAAGATGGCACGAGAACTGATTGACCTGGTCAACTGGCTCGGTCGTGAGAATCTCTTCCCCGAAGGCTGTTTCTTTCTCACCGGCACCGGAGTCGTCCCCGACAAGGACTTCACCCTCCTCGCCGGTGACATCGTCAACATCGAAATTGATCAGTTGGGGAAGCTTACCAACATTGTGTCTGCTTAGAGTTGCCATCACGCTCCGCGTGATGGAGCGGAGTCTCGACGTTTCACTTTTTCTTTGGCGATGGCAGCAACTCTCCGCACCATCACGCGGAGCGTAAGGGCAACTCTACCTTCGTCCCAACAAATCGATAATAGGGCATCCTCACGAAAGGCATGTACGGCAGCTTGGCCCTCGCTTCATCCAGACTCATTGTCTGAAACCGATGTTGCAAATACGAAACATGATCCGGACTTGGAAAGACATTATCGGCATCGAACCAGGTGCGCCAGAAGTGCCTGGTGGACCAAGCATGCTTCACCCGGTTGGCTTCGGGCCACTTCCTACCCACATAGAAATCGACCACACCAATCGTGCCACCCGGCTTGAGGAGTCGCCAGGCTGCGTCCACAGCGGCGAACCAATCGGGAATCATCGTCAGTGAATAGGAGAAGGTCACTACATCCGCTTGCTGTCCCTCTGGCAGGGTCAGCGTCGTCGCATCGGCATGCAGTGTCTTGACGTTCGTCCAACCCCTGGCCGCAATCCGTTCATCAGCGACTTTAAGCAGCGAAGGTGTCAGATCAACCACATACGCACTGCCCAGTTGCTTGATCGACTCGCCCAGGTTTTCGAGGTTCGACCCGGTGCCGCCACCGACATCGACCCAGCAGCCGCCAGTGGGCACTTTAATGCTGGAATAGAGCTGTTCTCTGCCCTGCAACAGTCGCTTGCGGAACGAATCGTAAGCCTGAGCCTGGCCGCCATAAAAGCTCTCCAGCCGATCCTGATGCGACTTGCCTCGCACCGGGGCCAGCGTCAGATGGTACAAGACCTTGAGATCAGACCAGAGGCTCATTTGCGAAGATCCGCGATGTAGAAGCTTCCATAGGTATGGACACGATCCCGGGCGTGCAGTTCCTTTGCCAGTTCCGGCTGAAACTGCAACAGGTCGCGCATCTGATGCACCTTGCCCCGCACATCGACCTTCAACGGTTCTACGTAATCGACTTCCAGGCCGCCGGAACGGTAGATAATCTTGGTCTCTGGAGCAGCCCGATCAACAATCGCCTGCCATTCATCACGCAGATAGGGCAGCTTGAAGAACGCCAGCCAGTCCATGTGATCGAGCAGCACGAAGCGGGAGATGGAGACGTCGTTCTCGTGCAGGAAACTGGTGACCGTCGAGGTATGAGTGGTCACCTGGTCAATCAGCCCTGCCTTCAGCCGGTTGAAGTTCTCTTCCTTCAAATACTCCGGGCAACAATCCTTCGTGTACTCTCCAGTGAGATAGACTCGCCAGAAGTAGTTGTCCTGCAGTGGCAGCTTGGCGAAGACCGTCTCCATACAGTCTTCGACAAACTGAGCAATGCCGCCCTGGTAGTACTTTTCAACCTGCAACCGTTGTGGCCGTGGCACACCGAGCAACGAAAGCGTCGCGTCCCGGCGGACCGCCCACTTAATGAACCGCTTCCAGAAGCGTGGTTTCAACCGAGCATGGTAGAGTTCGTCCTGCTCCTGCACGGTCTTACAGGCGAGCAGATCATTCAAGTCATCCCGTACCTTGGCAACCCGATCCACATAGGTGTTGATCAATCGGGCAAAGGTGCCCGAGGTGCCCCGGAAGTAGAAACTCTTCCGCCAGCCGGTGCCGCCGAAGAACTTGAACCGACGATCCCAGAACTGATGCGTCCACTTGGGCATCGCCGGCCGGATGCTGTCGAGATAGAGTTCCCGAATGCGGTGATGCCTACCCTGGCCGAAGAGTTCAAAGAAATCAGCATGACTAAGCTGCTTGATACCAGCCTTCTTCAGTTCAAGTAATGCATTCTGGCGATAGTTCATATCGACCGCATGCACCCGTCCGGCACCAGCAAGCAGGTAATCAAGTGCATTGCACCCCGCCGAGCTGATAACCAGCACCGTATCCTTTGGTGTCAGCTTGAGCGCCACCCGATCGAGTGCCGGGTCTTCCCAGCAGGTGTTATAAACCAGGTTGTGTCCATGCACGAGGTGGAAACACTTGTCGCTGAGCCACTGCTGGAACTTCTGCTTCATGATGAACCTTGGCCGACAAACTGCTCTGCTGCCAAACTGCTATACTGTGCTAGGGAGGATATGGGCTTTAGCAGGCAGGAGCCAGAAGCCAGGAGCCAGAATTGTACAGGAAGGAAAACCATGACCCTTATTTTGCTCTTTGCCTTCATGCAGCCACCTGTTTTACCCTCCACCCCGGATGCTGCATTATCGGCGTATCGCCAGGCGATAGAAAAAGGCGATCCTGAGATGTTTGCCAACCTTACTGCCGGCCCAGCCGGGACCACGCTTCGCAGCATGGCCCCTGCCCTGAAGAAGGCCCAGGCGGCATCCGATGCCTTCACCAAAGCCCTCGGCGAGAAACCAGCGTTAAACGTCACCAACCCCTTTGCCGACGAACTCAACCCGCTCCGGGGCTATCAGTTTGAACTCATCGAATTGACCAAGGGGAAAGACGAACAACTGGCCCGTGTCCGCTTTGGCCTCGCCAATCGACTTCAAGAAGAGACCTTGAGTGTGAAGAAAGAGGGCGAAGGCTATCGAGTCTCCGCCCCCAGTGTCTACCTGAAATCGATCAAGGAACTCACACCGGAACGGATGAAGAAGCAAGTCGATACCCTCAATGCTCTGGCTGGTATCTTGACCAACCTCGCTGAGCAAGTGAGCAAGGGCCAACTCACCACAAAGGAAGCGATCCTTCTCAAACTTGCTCAAGCGGTAAAGGACATCAAGTAGCTTACTTGCCCTTCGCTGCCTCTTCGAGCAGCTTCTTCACCGATGCCAACTGATCGTTGGGAATGGTCAACGTCAGGTTGTAGTGGGCGATCTTCCAGTTGCCTTTATCTAGTATCAGCACTCCCGACCCTCGACACGGGCCCATATTCTCCGTCTTCAACTCTTCATCGAACCAGGCGACCTTGCCATCTTTTGAGAACATCACCCCGCGCCGGGTAGCCACGAAGCTCCACGCCTTGCCCTTAGCAAAGAAGGGATGAGCAAACCTTTGAAACTCAGTCTTGTTCCACCGTTCGGTGGCGTCAGTACCCAGGAAGACTGAATCGTCGGCCAGGTATCCGAAATAGGTTTTCTCATCCGCCTTGGCAGCGGCCAGGTGCCAGTTGTTCAAGACTTTGTTTACGTCAGCAAGCGTATCAACGTGGACCGTTGTGGTAAACAGAAGGAGAAGGCACATGGTTTGACCTCAACTTTATTCACAAACTCATTGTCAGTACCTCTTCGGCTTGTGATCTACAACTCCGAAGAGGCAAAAGAACGATGCTATGATAACTTACAATGCACCGATCAAGTAGATTACTCCTGCGATGATAGCCAGAAATCCCATGATCTTATCTCGATTATTGAACTTGATATCGAATGCCTGAAGCGCACCCATGAGAATCAGCCAAACAGCCAGGCAGATGTGAGCTATCAAAGCTAATTTCGACATAGGAAGGCTCCGTGTAAATGAAGAATGGGAAACGCACAACACATCCGGCTATTCTGCCATGCTCCAAGCCGTCCTCAAAGACTTTTCTCAAGAGATGCTGGAATCTGGAGCCGAAATCAGCAGACTATATCTTCATATCCACCTGTGAGAATCGCCATGGCTGAGAACAATGTCTTTCCCCGTATTGGTTTCATCGGTGCCGGCCGCATGGCTACTGCCATGGTGCAGGCGCTGCTCCGTTCCAAGATGACCTCCTCCGATCGCATTGTCGCCTGTGATGTCGTCGAAGAGGCCCGTGATGTGCTGGCCGACATTACCCAGATCAAAGTCTTCGCCGAGAACCAGCCGGTGATCGACAAGAGCGAGATTATCTTTCTCGCTGTCAAACCGCAGGTCATGGCCGAGGTGCTCCTCGAACTCAAGCCGATGCTGAGCGCCAAGCACCTTGTCGTCTCGGTGGCAGCCGGCGTCACGCTGACGCAACTGGCCGCCATGCTGGGCAACAAGGTTCGACTGATCCGTGTGATGCCTAACACCCCCATCCTCGTCGGTGCCGGCGCTGCGGGTTTCTGCCTGGGTGCCAAAGCCACCTTTGAAGATGCGGAGTTGGTGCAACGTATCCTCAACACCTTGGGTAAAGCAGTCGAGGTTTCGGAACGACTGATGGACGCCGTTACCGGCCTTTCCGCCAGCGGTCCCGCTTACATCGCCGTGGTGATCGATGCACTTGCTGATGGTGGCGTGCGCGCCGGTCTTTCCCGAGAGATCGCTTTGCAACTGGCAACTCAGACGGTGTATGGTACTGCCAAGATGCTCCTCGAAACCGGGCTGCATCCCGGCATGCTCAAAGACATGGTGGCCAGCCCCGGTGGGACCACGATTGCCGGGTTGCATGCGATGGAACGTGCCGGTGTACGTTGTGGCATGATGGATGCCGTCATGGCCGCTTCCCAACGGGCCGCAGAACTGGGCAAGAGCTAACGCCATGAACCTGCTTTGTACTCTGCTGCTGTTGCTCCAGGCATTACCCGACGTAGTGCCACTTACCAACGCTCATGCTCACAACGACTATGAGCACACTCGTCCTCTGTTCGATGCACTCAGTCATGGCTTCTGCTCGGTGGAAGCTGACATCTTCGTGACGCCAGAGAAGACTCTGCTCGTTGGTCACAACAAGACTGATTTGAAGCCCGAGCGCACTCTACAGAAGCTCTATCTCGATCCTCTGCGACAGCGCATCAAGGAACAGGGAGGCAGCGTCTTCAAAGATCGTAATGGCAAACCCGTCCCCTTCACACTGCTCATTGATATCAAGACTGATGCCGCGACAACCTACCCTGTGCTGCATCAGGTTCTGAGCGAGTATGCCGACATCTTCACTGAAGTAATAGATGGCGTAGTCACCGAACGAGCCGTCACTGCCATCCTCTCGGGATCAAGGCCCAGCCTCCAAGAAATGGCCAGCCAATCACCTCGCTATGCCGGGTATGATGGCAGGCTTAGCGATCTCAACAGCGATGTTCCCGCCCATCTGATGCCCTGGATCAGCGATAACTGGGCGCTCAAACTGGGTTGGAACGGCACCGGCACGACGTCGGCCAAGGATCGGGAAAAGCTTGACCGTATCGTGCAGCAGGCCCACACTAAAGGCCGCAAGCTCCGCTTCTGGGCCACCCCTGAAAATAGAACTTTCTGGCAGATGCAGCTCGAAAGCAAAGTTGATGTCATCAATACGGATCGCCTGAATGAGCTCAAATTGTTCCTATTGCCCCGCATCAAATAGCGGGTTGACCTCGTTTAGCTGTATGCTTCGTCTTGTTTTCAGCCGGCAAGCTCATCACAATAGAGTGAACAGGCTGCGATTGGGTAGCCTACGAGATGCACACGATGCAGCCAGCTTCTTCATTGCCTGAGCAGCCGACTCCTATGCCTGCTCCGCCCAAAGTGGGTCAGGCCCTGGATCATGTGATTCCTACTCGGAATCAACCGGCACTGCTGGGCTACTACTATGCCATTTTCGGCTTGTTGCCTATCGCCGGTCTGCTGCTATCTCCGGCTGCTATCTGCTATGGCATCATCGGGCTGGATCGTGGCAACAGGATACCGCGTAACATTGGTTACGGACATGCCTTGTTCGCCGTCGTGGCGGGAATCATCGGTGCCATCATCAGCTATGGCTGTGTTGTGGCTCTGGGCGTGATGCTGGCGTTGAACTACATGGGCAATGCCTGGCCCTTCCCTGCCGATCAGCAACCGCACGAGGCGGAAACCGAACAACTTCGCCAGCGCATCGAAAAGCTGGAACAGAAAGTCAATCCTGCCCGTGGCGTGCCCGGACGGGATTTCAATTGAACCTGACTCCTTGGATCGTGGTACTATGAGTGCGACTTTGGATAAAGCTCCAGCAACTGAGCAGGTCAGGCCGATCTCTACCGGCTTGCCCGGCCTCGATTATGAATTGGCCTTGGCAGGTGGCGGCGACCTCACCGACCTGGCGATGTCCGTCTATCAAGCAGCCGAGCGGCTCGAAGTGCCTTTGCAGGGAGTGCTGCCGCCACTGGAAATGCCTCATGGCGACATGCTCGACCGTCAGCTCACACGCTCCTGGACGAATCAGCTTCGCAGCAAGACCAAGGCGATTCAGGCCAAGCTTCCCACCCTCCTCGACATCCTTGCCCGACTGGAGTTTTCGGTAGGCGAGTTCCAGAACGCTCAGCGCAACTTCATGGCCCTGGCTCATCTTGGCGATGATCAGCAGCAGCAAGCTCTCGCTCGGTATCATGCGTTTCGCTCGGCAATCGAACGTCCCAATTATCCAGATGCCAGCGTGGAACTGCGCTATGCCTCCAGCCTGAGTCCCCGCCGGTTCTCGCCGGTGCAACTCGATCGTTTCGACCCGGAACAGGTTGTCTACTCTGATGCCATTGGGCTTACCGTACGCTGCACGACGCGCAATACGCTCCAAAAGGAAGATGTCTTTGTTCGTTCTTTAGATACGACCTATCTTGATCGCAGCATTCAGGAGGTGTTTGAAGACCAGAAAAAATTGGCGGCGGTCAACCATCGTGCCATCTTACCAGTGCGAGGCACGGGGCATGTCACACCCGAGGGACAACGACCTTTCATCGTCACATTGCTATACGAAGCGAGCACTGTCGATCAGTATGTCCAGCGCAGCGGTGTGATCTCGCCACGGGATTTCCTTCCACTCTTCCAAAGCCTGGTGGAAGGGCTTATGGCTGCCCACAACGTGGGTGTGCTGCACCGGGGACTGCGACCTGAATACATCCTCATTCGCCGCAAGGTCAGCGGCTATTCTGGTGTGATATCCAATTTCGGCCAGCCGCTCAAACGCAGCTTCTACGAGTTCCCAATCAAGAATCCGTCGTATCTCTCGGCCACGCAGTTCGGCCGCACACTTTCCAATGCGCTAGATTACGTTGCTCCGGAACAGATCGGCAAACGCCCTGAACCAGTTGACACTGCTACCGATGTCTATTCCCTGGCCAAGGTCGCCTGTCTGGCACTGTTTGCAACGCCCCACCCTGCCCTCAATCACTGGCGGCTGGCCGGTGAAGGCCTGGCAGGGATTCTACACGATTGCGTGAACGACGACCCGGCCAAACGGCCAACGCTGGCTGAAATCAAAGATCGCATCGTTGCCCTGCAAGATCCGCAGGCACAAAAAGCCAAGCTGGGGCAGATCGACCCCAAGATGGCTGCCCTGATCGCCACCTATCAGCCGCCGCCCGGTGTCGGTATGACCGCTGTCCCCACCGTGCCGGCCGGTATGGCGATCAGGCGACGCCTGTCGACACGGGAAGTACTCTGGTCCTGGCGGTTCCAGATGCTCAAGTGGGGCTCAGGCCTGGTACTAATCGGAATGGTTGCCGCCTTCGTCGCAGCCATCTTCTGGAATCCGGGTGCACCGTCTGTCAACCGAAAAGGGCCTGTCCCTGCCAGCGGCGTACTGATGCTGCTCGATGAAAAGCCCATTGCCAATGCGAATCTGCGTCTGATTCCTGAAGGTGTCGAAATGGGCGTCAGGCCCCACGCCAAGACTGATAGCCAAGGCCACTTCACGTTCACCACCTCGCAGGAAGGCGATGGCGCGCCAGCCGGCAGGTATAAGGTGGTTGTGGAGAAAGAGCCCATGCTCGATCGCGCCCGCCTGCTTCCCAACATCCCCGAAAGTGATACGGCTAACTTCCGAAACATGCTCGAAAGCCCGCTCCTGTTGGAAACCGACGTTCACCGAGCCTACAGTAGTGAACGGGATACAAAACTCCGCCTGATCATTGAACCGAACGGGAGTACGGATTTAAAGATTGTTTTGAACTACTTAGGGAGGTAGGAAAGGGAGCATGCAAAAGGATCTTGCCAACCATCTACTACGAGAATGAACATGCCACACAAAGAACAGAACAAACTAAAGAACAAAGAATACACGAAAGAACTGCGTAAACTTCAGAAAGAACTCTGTGTTCTTCAAGAGTGGATCAAGCACAAGGGCTTACGCATCATTGTTATCTTTGAAGGGCGAGATGCGGCGGGTAAAGGCGGAACGATCAAGGCGATTACAGAACGAGTTAGTCCACGCGTGTTTCGAGTAGTGGCTCTCCCCGCTCCTTCGGATCGAGAGAAGACTCAGATTTATATGCAGCGTTACATGGCTCACATGCCGGCTGCCGGGGAAATGGTAATCTTTGACCGCAGTTGGTACAACCGGGCCGGCGTGGAGTACGTCATGGGTTTTTGTTCGAACAATCAGCATCAGCGGTTCCTGGAATTGTGTCCGGTCGTCGAGAGATTCATCATTGAGGGCGGCATTCTGTTGATTAAAGTCTGGCTGGAAGTCAGCGATGAGGAACAGAAACGGCGCTTTCAGGCTCGAATTGAGGATCCATTGCGTCAATGGAAGCTAAGCTCGATGGACTTGCCTTCACGCAGCAAATGGTATGAGTATTCGCGAGCCCGGGACATGATGCTGGAAGCTACTGACACCGAACATGCTCCCTGGTACATTCTGCGATCAGATGACAAGAAACGTGCCAGACTCAACTGCATCGCACATTTACTGAGCCAGATTCCTTACAAGGATCTACCGCGTGAGAAGGTGAAACTCCCCAAGCGTTCCGACAAGGATAAATACGACGATCAGGTAACGCTTGAGAAAAGGCGTTTCGTCAAGGAGCGATATTAACCACCAACTTGGTATCCCCCTGCAAACCATCCTTGATGACAGGAGAGCCGCCCATCCCCTGTCGATCTGGAGTCTCTGCCCGCTGCCTATTGAGGCCACTGGAATACCCTGCTTGCGTTGCTTCTTGCAGCAGGCGGAGTTCTACGAGCAAAGCAGTCTTGCGCTGCTCTGGTAGTACCTCCAGTAAATGTTCCAGCATCGCCCGAAGACGCCGTGGTATCTGGATGCTGCCGACGCCAAACATCCGAATTTCCGTGCAGGCCATGCTCGTGAAGTCGTCCCAGTTCGGCGTGGGAAAGACAACTCGGAGATTACTTCCCGCATCATGAATTGTGCCATCTGACAGCCTGCGTTCTCCAACGTATCGAAGAAGCCTGTGAAGCTGGTCGATAACCATCACAGCAGTTGTAGGATCGTTGATTGCCGGCGAGAGAGCTCTGGAGGCGATGTCGACCATGATCCGGAAACCAAACATGGGATCGAGTTCGAGCGTACGCTCTGAACCGATAATAACGGATTGCTGTAGCTCATACTCGGCTATCGATGCCGACGCTGGGTAAACACGGAACAACGGCTCGTCCTTGGGCAGGAAGTCGCCTACCTGGGGAATGAGTTCGATGATACACCTTGCCCTGCCAGCGGCTTCCATCAATCGTCGAGTGTCAATCGCCAGAAGTACGCCGGAATTGGATTGATGCGTGACGATATGCGAATCAAGGCCTTTTATGTCATCCCGCCAGTTACGGCGTTTGCTGACATCGGCAATAAACTTCTCAGGATAAACCTGGCCCAGCACTTCACGGGTAGCCTCGCCAACAGATTGCAGAATAGAAACGGGCCTCAGACTACCACCTAATCGCTGTGCAAACCAAAAGAGGACCACGATACTGATGAGGGTACTGATGACAGCCAAGCCGACTGAAAGCTGAGGAACAATATCATTGATCCGGGCCAAAATGCTCAGGCAAAGAGTATAGTTGAATACAAAGAATCCGAGGGTTCGCTGGGCCACTCGTCCAGAAAAGGCCATTGCAATGATTCGCGGCGTCAATTGGCCGCTGGCGATCTGCACAATTAACAACATGGATGAAACGACAAATACCAGGAACGTCAGTAACGAGCCGGACAGGCTTGTCAACAGATTGCGTGCACCTTCCGGTGAAAAATTGAAAAAAGAAATGTGTACTATTTCATCCATCCAGCGAGCAAGAATCCCAAGTAGAATCCCCACCAGGATGCAAAGCCCAGGCGTGAGCCAAAAAGAATGCATCAGAATACGCCGAAGATGATATCGGAATTGCCAGGACATGGTTTTTCCCTTGTAGATCAGGATTAGAAAGCTAAGAGTCAGCTCCGGGGTTTTGAACTAAGGAGTGCCAGTAGCAAGCAAGGAATTATTTGAGATGCATACACTATTCCGGAAGACTGAACAAGCACGTCTCCCATCTATCCAAGCATGGCCAGAATGACTTTGTAGCCCAAGATGGAATTCTTGATCGATATTCCAAAGAAGGGACATTACTTAGCCAAATAGCCCCAAACAGGCTGGCTTAAGAAAAGACCACTGGAAATTTTTCTATCTATGTCAACAACAGTAAATCAATACTTGCAGAAAGTTGGCTTTCGTCTGATACCATCATCGTCCAGTGCAAAGTAGCCACAGAAACAACGATAATTATTGAATAGTCATGACATTCAATAAAAAGGCAACCCGCCAAGCTTGCAGACTCGAATAGTTTACCCACTTTAATGTATTACTCCGTCTATGCAGATTATTCATTTTATGCCGAAAGTAACACTTAGCCGATAGGATAAATTGTGATCTAGCAAGTGATTGCGGAGTTGAGCATGTTTGATGTCTTTCTTGGGTTAACTCCAGCGTTCAGAAAAATCACACACAGGAGGGGCTGGGGGCTGCTTTTTGTGCTGTTGGGACTAATTACCAGCGGTTGCACCAGCTTTTCAGAATGGGTAGGTAACGGTTTTAAAGTTGGGCCGAATTACCTGAAGCCACCAGCTCCTGTGGCGGATGAGTGGATCGACAGCAAATCGAAAGAAGTAAAAACCGAAACAGTCGATTTATCCGGATGGTGGACAGTCTTTAAAGATCCCAAACTAAACTCGCTCATTGAACAAGCCTACAATCAGAATATTAATTTGCGAAGTGCAGGCACACGCATCCTGGCGGCTCGTGCTCAGCGCAACATTGCCGTAGGTAACTTGTTCCCCCAAACTCAACAAGCAACTGGGAGCTACACCCACAACGCATTCAGCGGAAACACTGCCAACCCTGTGCCTCATCGGTTCTTTGACAACAATGGAGTTGGATTCAATCTCTCCTGGGAATTGGATTTCTGGGGTCGCTTCCGAAGAACCATCGAAGTTGCCGATAGAGTGCTGGATGCATCAGTAGAAAACTATGACGATGTTCTGGTTCTCCTGATCGCTGAGGTTGCCTCCACTTATGTGGATATCCGTGTCTTCCAGCAACGTCTGAAGTTCGTTGCGGATAATATTGCCATCCAGTCAAAGCTCGTCCAACAAGCAGAAGACCGATTCAAAGGTGGCGTGGGGCGCAAGATCGATCAGGGACAGCAACGTTCCAATTTGACTGATACTTTGGCTCTGAAAGAGCAATTAGAGATCAGCCTTCGTTTGGCGAATAACCGACTCTGTGTTCTGCTTGGTGTCCCGGTTCGCGATCTATTACCCGAGTTGGGTGAAGGTGATATTCCAGTCGCTCCGCCCGAAGTCGCCGTGGGAATGCCAGCAGACCTGCTCCGTCGTCGTCCAGATCTGAGACGAGCTGAACGCCTGGTTGCTGCACAAAGCGCGAGGATTGGCATTGCCACCGCCGATTTGTATCCGCGCATCAGCATCATTGGCGCTATTGGTTATGAAGCTCAGAATTTCTCTGAATTGCTTTCGCCTAAAAGTCTGATCGGGACGATTGGCCCCGATGTCCGTTGGGATGTCTTAAATTACGGCCGCTTGGTCAATGGTATTGCGGTACAGGATGCATTATTTCAAACCGCAGCCCTCGACTATCAAAATTTAGTTCTCATTGCGGGCCGGGAAGTCGAAGACGGAATAGTGCTTTTCCTGCGGGCTCAAAAGCAAAGTCGGCAATTGGAGGAAAGCGCGAAGGAAGCCAAGATCGCTGCTGAAGAAGCGGTAGCCTTGAGCACCGACGTGAAGTTCGATCTGAACCAGGCGTTCGTCACTTCCAACTTCCTTGTCGGCCAGCAAGACAAACTCGCTGGATCTCGCGGTGATATTGCCCATGGATTGATTCAGGTCTACAAGGCGCTCGGCGGTGGATGGGAAATCCGTTTGAATGAGCCTCCGGCTGTGCAGCAATTGGAGGCGATGCCGGCTCCCGCCCAAAGTAACAAAAAGCCATAACCGGCAGATCGGCCCATACGCCTGCAGGAGTCAGATCATGAAATGTCGATGGTGGATCGTTGGGTTAGTCTGCGTGGCGTCTTCGACACTGGCACATGCAGAATATCCCACTGATGGCACGCCCTTTTGCAAGAGTTGCTGGCTTAGGCCACAATTCTGTCCCAGCCTGGGTTGTTGCCCGGATGACTATCTCCGCAAAAAGTGCATGATCAATGTCTACTCAATAGGTTGCTGCAGCCCTGACGATTACTGTCGAAAGCCGATGCCCTGTATATCAGCATTCCCACGATGCGGCAGCCTTGATGACTATTGTCAAAAACCGCTGCCAAAGTTGCTCTGCCCAGCCGCATCCGTGCATATGAAATGTGGCACGACAGCAATCGGCAGCGAATGCAATGTCCGCACGAAGGCAGCAACCTCTAAATGACCGAGTCGATCTGGTGTTAGTGCGACTCAGTTGAAGCAGTCACTTCAGCAGGTTTTGCTGGCGGAGTGTTTCTTTCGACCAGCCAGCGGATCACCAGGTAAAAGACAGGCGTCAAGAAGATGCCGAAAACGGTGACGCCAAGCATGCCGCTGAATACAGCGATGCCCAGTGCCCTTCGCATTTCAGCTCCGGCACCTGTGGCAAGTACCAGGGGCACTACGCCGAGAATGAAAGCAAAAGACGTCATGAGAATAGGACGTAAGCGAAGCTTGGATGCCTCAACGGAAGCTTCGAATCGGTTCATTCCCTCATTCTGCTTCTGTTTGGCGAATTCAACAATCAAGATTGCATTCTTGGCAGCCAATCCTACCAGCACCACCAGGCCGATCTGAGTGAAGATGTTGTTGTCCATTCGGTTAAGCCAAACACCGATCATGGCAGATAGAACACACATCGGCACGATGAGTATGATCGCAAAGGGCATGGACCAACTCTCGTATTGTGCGGCGAGGACAAGGAAGACAAAGAGTACCGACAAAGGAAAGATGAATGGGCTAAGGGGATCCTTAGCCGCCTCAATTTCCTGAAACGTGAGATCTGTCCATTCGATACCCATGGAAGGTGATAGCTCACTCTTGGCGAGAGTTTCCATGATTCCGATGGCATCGCCGGAGCTCGTGCCTGGATTCGTAGCACCGTTAATCTCAGCTGATGGATACATGTTGTAACGGTTGACGATCGCTGGGCCTGTTGTCGACTCTTCTTTGATGAATGCTTCCAGTGATACCATGTTTCCCTGGCCGTTACGGACCTTGAGGCTGGAAATGTCACGAATCTGCCTGCGGAAATTAGGATCAGCTTGAACAATTACTTGCCAGTTCCTGCCAAAGCGAGTGAAATCGTTGACATAGGCCGAGCCGAAATAGACGCCAATCGTGTCATACAGTTCACTCAGTGAAACATTGCGTGCCATCGCCATTTCCCGATCGACTGGTACCAGATACTGGGGCTGATTGGCGGAGAAGCTGCTGAATAGTCCGGTCAGGCCGCTTTGGCTGTTGCCTGCGCGGGCTAGTTGGGCAACATTGCCTTCCAGGCTCCGTGGCCCCTGAGCGGCACGATCCTGAACCTGCAATTTGAAACCACCCGTGCTGCCCAGGCCATCGATCGGCGGGGCTCCGAAGATTGCAACATTGGCAGACAAGATTTTCTTCCGGTACACTTCACGAAGTTTCGCGGCTACCGCCTTGGCAGAAAGCTCCGGCTTTCCTTTACGTTCTTCAAAAGGCTTCAGAATCACAAACATTCCGCCAACATTTGACATGTTCGTGGCGGTAAGGATCGAATAGCCCGGCAGGCTGATCACATGCCCAACCGAGTCTTTGAATTGCTCATCATGCATGGCAATGTTGGTCATCTCTTTGACAACTTCATCGGTACGCTCCAGACTGGCGCCGTCTTGAAGTTGAGCGTTCACGACCAGGTACCCTTTGTCCTGTTCAGGGATGAAACCGCCGGGTACCAGCTTGAACATGTACACCGTGCCGGCCAATAACCCGCCATAGATCAAAAGAGCAATAACGCTGATTCGCAGAAGCAGCGAGACAGTTCGGCCATAGCCATTGATGGTCCAATCAAATACCCAGTTGAATCCCTTGAAGAATGTGGCAAAGAGACGGTTCACGAGGCGAGCGCCAATCCATCCGGCGACAGCGCCGATCGCAAACACCCCTGCACGAAAGGCCCAGAGTTTTGAAGCACTGACGGTATGTGTTGAATCGACTTCGCCGCCATGCCCTGTGACTTCGATGCCAAAATAGGGGCCGAGAATAGGGCATAAATAGTGGAAAGCAATCAGCCCCCCCAGAATGATGATGCCCAGACGCGGCAAAGCCTCGGCGTGCTGTTTGCTGCCGGTGTCATTGTGATCGTGCCCTTTAAGCATGATGGCGCACAAGGCGGGGCTGAGAGTCAGAGAGTTGAACGCTGAAATGATGGTTGATGTGGCAATCGTCAAGGCAAATTGTTTGTAGAACTGTCCGGGGATTCCGGCAAGAAATGCAGTGGGAACGAAGACCGCGCAGAGTACCATGGCAATGCCGATGACCGGCCCGGATACTTCGTCCATCGCCTTGCGTGAGGCTTCGAGGGGGCTTAATCCCATGGCCAGAAACCGTTCCACGTTTTCCACAACCACGATGGCATCGTCAACAACAATTCCAATAGCCAGCACTAATCCGAAAAGAGACAGGTTGTTGAGTGAAAAGCCCATCGCTGACATCAGCGCAAACGTGCCGATGAGCGATACAGGCACGGCAATCATGGGAATGATGGTCGCCCGCCAATTCTGCAGAAACACAAGAACGACGATAAACACCAGGACAATAGCCTCGATCAAGGTGTGGTAAACAGCAGTGATAGACTCGTCGATAAAAACCGTAGTGTCGTAGACAATTTCATACTTTACACCCTTTGGAAAAGTCTCCGAGAGACGCTTCATGGATTCCTTGATAGTGTTGGCGGTATCAATGGCATTGGAGCCTGGCAGTTGGAAAACAGCCAGCGTGACTGACGGCTGGCCATCCAAATAGCTATCAACATCATAATTTTTTGCTCCCAGTTCGATGCCGTCCTTGGCACGAACGATTTCCTTCAGTTTGACATTGATGCCTTTTTCACTCTTGAGAAGGACTTCTCCAAATTGCTCAGCAGCCATGAGTCGAGAAGGCGTCGACAAAGGATATTGGAAATCCTGGCCAGCGGGGACCGGGGGTTGGCCGACACGACCGGCGGGAACCTGGCGGTTTTGCTCTCGTAGTTTGGCGACAACTTCGCCAGGAGTCATGTTGACGGCTGCTGTTTTTTCAGGGTCCAGCCAAATGCGCATGCTGTAGTCACGCGGACCCAGAAAAGAGACATCGCCAACGCCAACAATACGGGCCAGCACGTCTTTAACATTAAGTGTGGCATAATTGCTCAGGTAAAGCTGGTCGAATTTATAGCGCTCCTGGCCTGTCTTGGCATCCTTTTCCTTGTCTGAAATCAGATTAACGCACAATAGAATGCTGGGCGACTTCTTCTTCGTTGTCACGCCCTGCCGCTTTACTTCTTCGGGCAGCTTGGCTTCAGCAATTGCTACCCGGTTTTGCACCAGGACTTGAGACATGTTCAAGTCGGTGCCTGGTTTGAACGTGACGTCCAGTGTCATTTGGCCGTCATTGGTGCATTTGGAAAGCATGTAGATCATGTTTTCCACACCGTTCACTTCCTGTTCGATGGGGGTGGCAACGTTTTCCGCTACGTCCAGTGCGTTAGCGCCTGGATAGTTGGCACTGATCGAAATGGTGGGAGGTGCCACATCCGGATATTGCGCGATGGGTAATTTGACGAGCGCGACCAGGCCGATGATCACGATGACAATAGATAGCACGGCGGCAAAGATAGGCCGGTCGATAAAGAATCGTGACATGCGTTATTATTCCATAGGTTGGTGAGCAAGACTTCTGAAAACCACGAACCGAAGGATTGTCATTTCACGGGCCGACGTGGCATGGCTGCTTCCTTTGGATTAACCGTGACGCCCGGTCGAGCTCGGTTGACTCCTTCCACAATGATCCATTCGTCACCTTTCAATCCGGACTGGACTTCCCGCAATCCGCTCTCCTGAACACGGTTCGAGACTGTAATATCGACTCGTTCGACTAGGTTTTTCTTTTGTTTGTTTACGATGAGCACATATTTAAGGCTCTGATCGGTAAGGATGGCTCGATCAGCGACCAGAATCCCTTGATAGGGTTCAGCAATGGCGACACGAACCCTTGCAAACAATCCAGAAGTGAGAGAGCGATTGCCGTCGGGCCCTTTGGGATTTTCAAATCGAGCACGGACCTTAATAGAGCCTGTAGCTGGATCAACGCGATTGTCCACAAAGTCAATGATTCCCTTGAAGGGAAAACTAATGTCACCTGTCAGAGCCAGTTGGACGGGAACCTTCGGTTTTTCACCCTTGGCGGTATTGGGGTCTTTAGCCGCCCGTTCATTCAGCAGTTTTCGGTAATTCAGCAGGGCACGCTCATTAACATTAAAGTAGACATACATGGGATCCACCGAGATAACAGTGGCCAAAAGACTGTCAGATCCACTACCACTTACAATGTTACCTTTTGTGGAGATTGC
Organism: Gemmatales bacterium; assembly: GCA_035430005.1. GTDB lineage: Bacteria > Planctomycetota > Planctomycetia > Gemmatales > HRBIN36 > JAEUIE01. The sequence continues at coordinate 21,367 of DAOMFV010000017.1, read as the reverse complement.
CTCACCCACTTTTCCAGCAATGGGTGATGTAATCTTGCAATAGCCTATATTCAATTCAGCCTCCAGGATCTTTCCCCGTGATGCATCAATGCCGCCAACTGCCTCACCTTTGTCGGAATATGCTTTCAGGAGTTCCTCCTTGGACACGGTCCCTTTCTCAGCAAGAGGCTTGTAAAGCGCTATTCTCTCTTCCGCCAATTTCAGCTTAGCTTCCCATGTCACTAATTGACCTTTGGCCTGGTTTAAGTCTGCTTGGAAAGGCCCCGAGTCAATGAGGAAAAGCTCAGTACCGGCTGCGATTTCCGTGCCCTCCTTGAAAAAGACTTCCTTGATTTCGCCGCGAACTCGAGAACGAACGTCTACGGATTCTCTGGCCTCGACCGTGCCAGTGTATACGTCCCAACCCTCGATCTTTTCCTGGATGGGTTGGGAAACCACCACTTCCACAGGAGGCACTTCGGCTACGGATGGCTGTCGATCGCTACAGCCTGCCAATAAAATCGGCAGTATCAAAAGCAACATCCATCCGCTGAGCAACTTGGCACTCAACATACCTACTCCCTTCCCTTAGCAAGTTGAATAATACTATTCAGTGGAGCCGAAGGGGATCGAACCCTCAACCTCCGCATTGCGAACGCGGCGCTCTCCCAATTGAGCTACGGCCCCATGCACCTCTAGTGAAGTCTATCCCAACGTCGGTTCACTGTCTGTGAGAAAAACAGCACATTTCAGCGCTGGCAGACGCTGCAAAAGTGAGTCGAACGGCCGCCGAGACGAATGCAACTAATCAGCTTCCTGCAGCGCTTGCACGGTTCATCGGTGCGGCCATACGCCTTGAACTCGTTTTGGAAGCTGCCCGTTTCATCGTTGCCATAGTAGAAGTTGGCAATCGTTGAACCTTTTGATTCGATGGCTCGCCGGAGCACTTTGACGATGGATTTGCGTAAGCTGCTGATCTCGCCTTTGCTCAGGCTCGTCCCCAGCCGTTTGGGGTGAATCCTGGACTCATAGAGCGATTCATCAGCGTAGATATTCCCCACCCCTGCCACCACCGACTGATCGAGCAGAATCGCTTTAACCTTTCTCCTGCTCTTCATCAGACTTTCGCTGAAGCCTGCTAGAGTAAGATTGAACGGCTCCGGGCCCAGCTCTGCTTCTTCAGCAAATCGCACGGAACCGGCCTGTTTCGCCACGGTCACGCAGCCAAAACGGCGGGGATCGTGGAACCGCAGCTCCTCGTTCTTCTCCTTCAATGGGAAAACGAGATGAGTATGCTTCGTGGGGGCAACGCTATTCTCTTGAACCAGGAGCCTGCCAGTCATGCCCAGGTGGACGATCAGCCGATATTGAGGACGGGAGAGTTCCATGAGTATCCATTTGCCGCGCCGGGTGAGGTCTATAATGGAACAGCCGGGAATCAGTCGATTCCATGCCGATTGCCAGGGGGTACGCAGGTGATGCTTTCCTTGCCGCACGCCTTGCAGCACACGCCCCACCAGCACTGGCCGCAGCGTGCGAACCACCGTTTCCACCTCAGGCAATTCGGGCATAACCGCTCCTGTTGATCGCTGACAACTGATCTATGCAGGCTATTGATGATGCGGTAGTAGGCCTGCTCGAAAATCCCGCTCCGCACTGCGCTAAGCGTTCTCCATATGAGAGACAACGAGACCATGTCCACCACCAGGAACAAAGTGCCACTGACCGTTCTGCCCGTGCCGCTGCTCAATGGCGAGAAGGCGACGTTTGAATGTTCGTTTGGCCGGGGCTGCGAAGGAAGTTGCTGCCGCAACGGTCGCCCCGGGCTGCGCGACGAAGAGCAAAGTATCATCAAAAAGAACTTCAAGAAGATCGCTCCCTACTTGAGCGAAAAGGCCCGCAAGCTCATCGAAAAGACCGGCCTCGTCACCAAGAGGGTGCGAGAAGGCCTGCCGCTGGCCCCGGTCATCGATGGCTGGTGCGTTTTCTTTAACGAGGGGTGTGCCCTGCACAAGGCAGGCGCCATCGAAGGCAATCATCTCAAATATAAGCCGGAGCAATGTGCTATCTTCCCGCTGCTGTGGACCGATGACGGCGACTGGTACGTCCGCCAATGGCACTACCAGGGCGAGCAGTGGAACGACTTATTCTGCCTCAATCCGAAGAATAGTCAGGTGAAAGCGACCGAATCGCTGAAGAATGAACTGAACCTCGTAGCCACGCTCGATGTCAAGAAAGCTGGCTGATTTGGCTTCACTTCATGCTTCTTGGAGTTTTAGCCGATACTCTTGCTTGTCGTGGGTGTGATTCTATAATTCCGCTTACGCAACCATGCGGGCGTAGCTCAGTGGTAGAGCGCCACGTTGCCAACGTGGCTGTCGTGGGTTCAAGTCCCATCGCCCGCTCTCTTTCGTTTCTATAGCGTCATCGGCGGTATCAAGAGCCTTCCAATTCACTCTGGAAGGCTCTTTTCGTTTGTCCGGCTCCCCTCTCCCCACCGGGCAGAGGGGTTGGGGGTGAGGGGATTCTTCTTGAGGCGCAGCCCTTCATGATGGATGTCCATAGTAACAACAAAATGGGCTGTGCCGCTTGGAGAATACCCCTCAGCCTAACCCTCTTCCCTGGGGGAAAGGGAAGCAGCAATGACCCACTACCCGCGCTGCCAATCTCAACTAAAACTCTAACAGCTTCCCTTTTCCACATCTCTGATGAGGCTGTCGATGAATCGTTCACTGTTTCTCGGCTTGTTCGTCGGTTCCCTGCTGTGCCTGGCCACGCTGCTTCATTCGCAAGATGGCGCATCAAGCCCACTGCACACGCAATTGAATGCCAAACTCGATGGCAGCCTGTCTCAACTAGAGGAGGTCTACCTCGATCTGCACAAGAACCCGGAACTCTCCACCAAGGAAGTGCGAACCGCCAAGAAACTGGCTGACGCCCTTCGCAAACTGGGTTACGAAGTCACCGAACAAGTCGGAAGCGCTGAAGGCGGGTTCGGCATCGTCGGCATACTCAAGAACGGCGACGGGCCCACTGTCATGATCCGCACCGATATGGACGCCCTGCCCATCATCGAACAGACCGGTGTGCCCTATGCCAGCCAGGTGCGCATCCGAGATGCCGAGGGTAAGGAAGTCGGCGTCATGCACGCCTGCGGCCACGATATGCACATGACCTGCTGGCTGGGAACTGCCAAGATGCTGGCTGAACTCAAAGACCACTGGAAAGGCACCGTGATGATGGTCGGTCAGCCCGCCGAGGAACGGGGCTTGGGCGCCAAGGCGATGCTCGAAGAAGGGCAACTTTTCAAACGCTTCGGTAAGCCCGACTTCTGCATCGCTCTGCACTGCGATGGCAGTGTCGCTCACGGCCAAATCGGCTACACCTCCGGCCAGGCCATGGCCAACGTCGATAGTGTGGATATCACCGTCAAAGGCAAAGGCGGCCACGGTTCCGCTCCGCACACCACCATCGACCCAATCGTGATCGCTTCGCGTATCGTGCTTGATCTGCAGACGCTGGTCAGCCGTGAAACTGATCCTTTGGAATCAGCCGTGGTCACTGTCGGCTCCTTTCATGGCGGCAGCAAGCACAACATCATTCCCCCCGAAGTGAAGATGCAATTGACCGTCCGCAGTTTCAAAGACTCGGTCAGGAAGAACCTGCTCGAAGGCATCGAACGCATCGCCAAAGCTGCTGCACTGGCAGCGAAAGCTCCTGAGCCGATCGTCAAAGTCGAGCAGGCCGAGTTTACCCCCAGCCTGCACAACGATCCTGCATTGACCAAACGGGCTGTGGCGGCGATGGGCAAAGTCATCGGCGACAAGAACGTCCTGGCCAGGCCGGCCAAGATGGGCGGCGAAGACTTCAGCCGTTACGGGCGTGATGGCGGCTCACCGGTCTTCCTGTTCTTCCTCGGCACCTCTGACCCGGCCAAAGTAGAGGAAAGCCAGAAGACCGGCATACCAGTGCCGAACATGCACTCGGACAAGTACTTCCCGGTGCCTGCCCCGTCGATTCAGAATGGCGTAAAGACCTTGAGTTCGGTCGCTCTCGATCTGCTCGGTGGCAAGTAGCCTCTGCGTTACTTCAAGTCCCGAGCCTGTCTCAACAGTTTCTGCGTCTCCTGATGACCAGGTGTCAGCTTCAGGGCAGCCTCAAAGGATTTGATGGCTGCCTCTTTGTCTTTCTTGGCCAGGGCAGCGCGCCCCGCTTCGAAGTTGACCTGGAACTCGCACAGCTTCGCTCCGGTTCTGGCAGCCTGATCATTAGGGCTTTGTGCCAGCACCTGGCGATAGAGGGACAGGGCTTCATCCCACTTCTGCTGTTTCTGTAGCGCCGTAGCCTGCGAAAGCAGTTGTGCCGGGGTCGTCTTCTGAGGCGGCATTGGCTGCTTGGCATTCGGGGTGGTCGCGTCGGCTTTAAGCTTCTTCACCTGGGCCAGTTGAGCAGTCACATCCTTATCATCAGGAACCAGTTGCAAAGCTTTCTCGAAGGCTTTAACAGCATCGTCGTACTTCTTCTCCGCGACTGCCTGCTTGCCGGCAGAATTGGCTGCATCGAACTGCTGCTTGTTCAAGGCTTTCAGCGCATCGGCCCGCTTCTTGGCGTCGGCATCCATCGCCAGCTTGCGGCGCAGTTCTTCTTCAGCTTTCTTCTTTAGATCGACTTCAGCCTTAGCTGCCTCCATCTCTCGTTTCTTGTTGGCTTCCGCTTCCTTCCTGGCTACCTCAGCCTCGGCTTTGGCACGTTCGCTGTCTCGCCTGGCCATGCCCAGGAAGAGCGCCGCGTCGGCATCATCAGGGTTGAGCACCTTGGCCTCGGTGAAGAGCTTGGCGGCTTTCTCGTAGTCTTCCGAACCCAATGCTTCCTTTCCCTCCTTCATCAGGCGGGTAAACTCGGTCTTCTTCTTTGCCAACTCCTCGTCTTGTTTCTTCTTATCCACCGCGCTCATGGCCGCTTTGGACTGCGATTCGTTCTGCCTAGCAGCCTGCAATTCCCGCTGAGCACGCCCGACAGCAAGATTGGTGGGATCGAGAGCCAGTGCGTCAGTAAGCAACTTTTCAGCAGTCGTAAAGTCTTTCTTTGCCGTCGCTGCCTGTACCTGTTTAAGTAGCTCGCCGATACGGCCTTGTTGTAGTTGAGACTGAGCAGCGGTCTTGGATTGCGCAGCAGCATCGAGCTGGGCCTTGGCATCTGCTTGGGCGACCGTGCGCGATGCCTGGCTTTTCGCCTTCGCCAGTTCCTGTTGCAGTTTCAGTAGTGCCGGGTCGTTCGGGGCCAGCTTCCTGGCTGAAGTAAGGGCAGACTCAGCAGTTCGCAGATCACCCGTGGCCAACCCCGTTTCTGCCTGCTTCTTTGCCTGTGCCGCTTGCTGCTTGGCCTTCTCTTCTTGTTCGATGCGCAGCGCCGCGAGACGACGCGCCTCTTCTTCTTTCAGCTTGATCGCCAGGATTGCCTGGGCTTCTGTCGCCTGTTGAGACTTGATGTTGCTGATGCTCGTGGCAATCTGTTGATCGTTTGGAGCCATCTTCTGGGCCGCCGTCAGAATGGCGAGCGCCGTGTCGAACTGCTTGGCCTTGGCCCGGCTTTCAGCTTGACCGATCAAGTTCTTGATGCGTGCTGATTGATCCAATGCCTTCTGGCCTTCGATCTCTCTAGTCCTGACCTGTTCAAGGCGGGCCAGAGCGCTGAGAACCTCGACGTTCGCCGGATCGATCGATTTCGCCTTGTTGAATTGAGTCATGGCTTCGTCCAACTTGCGAGCCTTCTCCGCCTCCTTGCCCGCTGACAGGTACTTAGCCACTTCGGCAGATCGTCGGGCTTGTGCATCAGCATCTTTGACGAGACCTGCCAGTCGCTGTTGTTCCTGAGCATAGGCAGCCTGTGCCGATTGCAGACCCGTGACCACTTCCTGCGTCGAAAACAGCCGAGACGCTTCCTGATACTTGGCTACCGCCACCGAGAGGTTCTGGTTGCGATGTGCTTCCTGTGCTTGCTTGAGGGCTGCCAGATAGAGAGCCCAGTTCCGCTGAGCCTCCTGTTCGAGTTGCTTGCGACGTGCCGTTTCCTGAGCCAGCTTCTTTTCCAGTTCCGCAAACCGGGCGGCATCCTCAGCCTTGGCCTGTGCCCGCGCTTGTTCCATGAGAGCATCCGTCAGAAGTCGATCTACTTCTTCAGTGTGCTGAATCCTCTTGGCAATCTCCAGCAGTGATGCCGCCTGGTTATATCGGCCCTGGGCTTTGAGCCGCTGAGCCTGATCGAGCAGCCGGGTGTACTCCGCAACATCCTGCTGTCTTTGTTGTGTTTGAAACCCAAGGACATTCTGAACGAACGATTGTCGTTCAGACACCCAAAGTTGCCTGCCCGCTGCCAGGGCGAGTTCACGCTGTCTACGCTCAGCCTCGGCCTGATGTTGCCATTCGGTCTGAATCAAACGACGACGATCCTCTTCCCATCGAACTCTCGCTTGTGCCGTTTCTCGCAGAAGTGCATCGTCGGTCGGTCGGAATGCAAGGGCACCATCGAACAACTGAATGGCGATGCTGAACTTGCCGACTTGTAAAGCCAGACGTGCTTGCGAGAGTAGCTGGCTCTGTGCAGCCTCCCGCTGCCGTTTGCGATCAGCTTCCGCCCACCTGGCCCCGCGCTGCATCGCTTCCTGTCTGACTCGCTCGGAGGCGAGAATGAGTTCTGCCTGGCGATGTGCAGCCTGGTCAGCCAAGGTGCGCTGCCGTTCCATCTCCTTGAGACCGGCATGCTCCATCGCCATCAAACGGTTCTTTTCATCGCACAGATTGAACAGGTACCCGATTCTGATGTTGAGTGGCTGACGCAGCCGCAATCTGCCTGTAACTTCAAGAGCCAGAGCATACTGACCCCGTTGAAAGGCCTCTTGGGCACGCAGATACTCCGCCTCCCACTGGGCAGCTTCGTGCTCCAGTCTGGCCCGCTCGGTGGCACTGGCAGTGGTCATTCTCGCCAGTTCGGGCAGCCTGAGCTTCAGCTCACGCAGATGATGCACCACCACCTGCCCACGACCAGTCTCCCAGCCCTGTTCGGCATCCAGCAAGGAGGTGGTTACTGCGAGGCCGTCCGTCGCCAAAATGCAACCAACGACGAAGTAGCGAACCCCTAAGGCTCGTCCCAACCATCGGCGAACACTACTATCGCGGATGACATCGCCCAGCGTCAGCCCCAGCCGGCTCATCATCCAGTCCACCTCGCCTCGATCAATCACCTCGTACCCCGCCGCGAAGTAGGGTGTCAGGCTCTCGGGTGTCCAGGTAGATAATGCCGGGGAAGCGATGACAGGATCGCCAGTGACAAAGAAGTTCAGCAAGGCCAATCGATCACGACGGATGGCAGTCGTCACAGGCTGTACCGGCACCGGCGGCAGATAGACCACGCACTGATTGATTCGAACGAGAATATCGAAGTTGGCAGGATCAAGCTCACGAGCCAACTGAAAGCGAGCCAGCGCCTCACGAAAACGTCCACGCCGATAGAGGTTATCTCCTAACTCCAGTTGGATGGCCAAAAGTCTTAATCGCAGGGGACGTTCAACCTCCGCTGCATACACAGGCAAAGCGGTGTTGCCCGCAACCATCGGCGGTAAACGATCAAACTCATCAGGCTGTAGCGTGCCATAAGCAGGTGGCCGTGCAGTGCTGTAATTGACCACCATCGGCTTATCCAGAACACTGAACACTGGCACCGCAGTGGGTGTTTTTGTGGTATCGACAGCGCCAGGTGCAGCCAACTGCGACTGCTGTTTGCTGTATTCCAGCTTTTCCTCGTCGCTCATCATCAATTGAACCGCCAACTGCGATAGTTGTCGAGATGCTTCCTCAGGAGTGGGCGCGACGATCTTGGCTGTCTGCACAATAAGGCCCGATTTCAGGTCGATCAGCCGGGCATGCACCGTCACACCTGATAAGGGGCTGATGCTGCCTGTCACCAGGTAACGAGCCTTGGCCAGCTTGCCCAGATCGGCTCGCCCCTGCTCGCTGACCACGAGGTCGTCCGAATTGATGTTGAGTTCATCCAGCAAGCGAGAAGTTTGCTGACGATCAACCAAATCGTAGCGGCGTTTGAAGGCGGGAAGCAACTCCTCAGCAAAGGCATGAGCATACGGGGTCAATGCAGCATCGCCCTGCACTTCAAAGTCAGCCATGGCCAACCGCTCCCGCCGATTCTGGCGAGCAAGTTGCGCATCTGCCAGTTCCTGTTGAGCTTGCAAAGTGTCCCAGGCTTGTGCCGCTTCCTGATAGGCTGCGACTGCTTCATCCAAAGACTGAGTATCTCGTCGCAGTGTCGCCGCCCGTTCCATAGCTGCATCGTATTTAGCCAGTCGAGCCCGCAGAGTCTCCAGTTGCTTTTGCAACTCTGAGTCATCCTTCAAGGCGACAGCTTGTTCGTAGCAGAGCACTACGGTGCGAAGATTGTTATCCTTCAAAGCGCCTTCCGCCTCGCTCTTCAGTCGTTCCAGCTGCCTGACTACATTGGGATTAGTAGCTACTACCAGGGCATCAGCCTGGCGTTTCAACGCCGCCAGTTTCTCCGCCTCCGGGCCGTCGCCGAACTGAGCCAGGGCCAGGATGGCCAGTTGAGCCGCCTGCTCCCCCTGCCCCAGGTCGATCACCGCCTGGATATCGGCGACGGTTCGGTCGAAGGTCTGTTGATCTAAGATCAGCCCTTGTACCTTGGATATTTGTTGCCTGACCTGTTCGCTGTCCCTCGCCTGTTGTGCCGTCTGTAGCGCAGTCAAGGCTTCCGAATACTTCTTGTCAGCCATGTATGAGAGGGATTCCAGCAGGGCAGCCTGGTACTTCTCCTCCGGCGTGGATTCCCTCAACTCGGCCTTCAAGGCTGTGATCGAATCACTTCCTTCCGCAACTACAGATGATCCGCCACCCGCCGAAGGCACCGGTGCCGAGTTCGTTGGTGTTTTGCTGGAACAGCCGGAAAAACTGATACCCAAGACGCTCAAGAAAACGCAGCAGTGGAAATAATGGGACATCGCAGCATCCTGTGCAAAGGCTGAGCAATCAGCAAACGCACGGCCCAGTAGCACTTGCGCTGCGGGTCAACAACGTTTACTTCTATTGGGATGCTAACATATTCGACGATGCTTACCAGCCCGCAGCGTTAGCAAGGGAATATCTTGCGATTGCACTCGACTCCCTTGCTAACGCTGCTGGCTGGTATCCCTCTTTTCAACTTGAAAGTACATTACTTTCCCGCTGGCTGCTCCACCTGCACTATCTCCGATTTCGTCGACGTCTTCAAATGCTCGTAGAGAATACGCCGCACTTCCTGCACCGCCTTGGGATGATGATGCACTTTCATGTGGTCGGCATTCACCTTGATTTCCGATTCTGCGTCGCTGATGTGGGCACTATCATAACGCACCACGCCATCGCCTGGGGCGTCATCCCAGTTCAGCACATCGCGCATTTGCTGGAGAACATTGGTCGAGGTCAACACGCCCACCACCGAATGATAATGCACCTGGTTCGGACGAGTTCGATGGCTGAGCACCATTAACTCCGGCGAAGCGGGATCAAGCAGGTCTACGCTCGTCGGCGGACTCGATACCGGCAACTTCCAGACATTGGGGTTATTGGTAATCACGTCGTTCAGGGCTTCGTTCATCTTATCAGGCAGCCTGACCAGCTTCTTTCCCAGCCTGCCCAGGAACGTCGGGCTGAGCTTGGAACCACGGTGAGGCGTTGCCATGAATATCACGCGCTCCACTTCGTTCACCGGTTTGAAGTAGAAAGCCTGCTCCAGATCGCTCCGGGTCTTTTCGTTGAGCTTTAGCTGAGTCAGAGGCGTGGTGCTGGCCGAGTTCCAGAAGTCATCGCCGCCGGGAATGGTCAACAGTTTGCCAATCAGGCCACCCATACTATGCCCCACGACGACCATCCGATCGAGCGCCGCATCCTTGCGTTCATAGTCCACCTCATCCCGCAGCTTCTGTAAGGATCGACGCAGGTCAACCGCTGTCCCCATGTAGGGATTCCCTGTCGGATAGAGATAGAACCAGAACTGGTACTTATCCCGCAAAGTGGGATCAGCCTGTAGATCATTAAACAGCGGTGCCCAGGTGAGCGGCGACGACAGCAGACCATGCACCATGAGAACTGGAATCTTCCCCTTCTGGTACGGCTCAAACATGTAGATGCCTGCCTGGCGCTGCACCTCGTCGGCTCGGAAGAAGCCAGTGTAGGAAAGTGAAGCCAGATCAGTCTTCTCCAGAGCGTAAGCGAGCGGCGTCGTCAGGTCGGTCTGCATGGGCATGGCATAGCCGGCGACGTTGATCGCTTGAAAACTCAAGGGGTTATGCAGTTCGAGAGTGCTCGATCGCGACTGGGCCAAATCGGTAATGCCGCCATCAAACCGGAGGATCGCCGTCACCGGGAAGTGAACCGCCTTGAAGTAGTTTCCGGCGTTCGAGCTCGTATCGCCGGGCCGATTGTCCGCTGAGATGCGCGACCCGATCATCGGCACGCCGAGCCCATAGCCCTGGTAGTGGTTATCCAGGCCGGTCACATCATAGTCGTTACAGAAGAGCAGCGGCCCAAACTCCTCCTGCTTCCAGGCAAAACCATGATGAGTCACGTTGACATTGAATACACCGCCATCATAGGTTTGCAGCTTGATCTCTTTCCGGGAATCGAGCCCTGCATGCTTCTGGAGGTTTCGCACACACTTTTCAAGCGACCGGTTGTAGAGTTCACACGCCAATCGAAAGCGGGGGTCGAAGCAATTGAAGGGCAACAGCTTCGGCTGCGAGGTCGGCTGCATCGCCGCCTGAGCCTGGCTCTCCTTCATCAGGCCAAATAAATAGTGATAGGCATACCCGGCACAGAGGTAGTAATACTGGCAGGCATAAGTCTGCTGCTGTAGTTCGCTGTCACGCCCAAAGCGATAACTCATTTCCGCCAAGGCGAAGACCTGATCGGGCTGTGCATCGTTCGGCGTGGCTGCGATCAACTTCAGATAGCATTTGAAAGGATCATCGTTGTAACTGTTCTCAAGATCAAGCTGCCGGAGCGTCTGTCGGGAACGGGGTGAGATGTCCTGTCCCGTGTTCAAGCTGACCATCCAGTTATCGAAGATCGTCCGTTCATCGGCGAGGCGCACCCCGATCCCGGTACACCCCATCACAAGGGTGAAAGCCACAATGACAAGGCACAGGATTAAGAAACGATGGTGCTGCATCCGCAAACGAAATCTCCGCGCTCTTAGAAGAACGCGGAGGATAGCCAGCGTAGGCAAGCTGTCAAGCGGAACTGACTACTTGACGGGCCGGAACTCGTTTGATTCGTTCTGTCGATTGGCCCGTACAGGCTTCTGCAACTGGATCGAATTGGCCCCGAGCTTGTCACCAGCGTCGCTGGCAGCCTTGGTATCAGCCGGCAGATCGGCACGAGCGGTCACCACCTCTGGTTTCGAGGCGCTCTCCTTTAACAACCGGGCTTCTGCCTGCTGAACTGTTTTGGCATCGTTCTTGGGCATTTCATCCAGCTTGGCTAACAAGTCTTTTGCTGTCTTGAGATTAGGCTCCAGGCCCAAAGCAATGTTGCAGCTTCGGCGGGCATCATCATACTGCTTCGCGGCCAGGTACATCGCAGCCAGGTTGGCTTGCGCCATGCCAGGCGAGCAGGCCTTTTTGAACTCTTCCAGACTTTCCTTCCACTTGCACTGACGACCCAGCGCCAGCCCCAGGTTGCCATGTGCCCGTTGCAGAGTAGGCTTGAGGGCGATGGACTGACGCAGATGCTTCTCAGCCGTGACAAAATCTTCTTTTTCGTAGTAGGTGTAACCCAGATCATTGATCAGGTCAGCATCCTTGGGCGAAGCGGCGATGCACTTCTGGTACTGAGCAATTGACTTGTCAAACAAACCTGCCTTGGCATAACAGGCAGCAAGCTTCTTATTGACCGCCGGCTGACGTGAATCATGCTGAAGGGCCAATTCATACTGCCCGCAGGCCTGCTCGAAATGGCCGTTCTTCTCCAGTTCCTCCGCCGTAGCCAGGCAAAGCTGGTTAGCCTTTTCAGGAGGCAAGTCAGGGTCTTTCGTGATCGCAGAGCTGTTCACCGTCGGTTGCGACGATATTTCCGGCCCCACCTTGTTCGGCATGGATGGCGCGCTCTGCTGCATTGAAGGCAGCGCGCAACCTAGCGAAGGCATCAAGACCACACACCAACTGAGTCGTGACCACCGTCCCATGGTCAACCTCCTCTAAAAAGTCCAGTACTGCTGATAGTCACTACTGACCATCCACATCGTTCATGAACTGCCTGTCAGTCCCCACCGCCAGGCGATTCATCATCCGACATGCCCCGTGTTAATAGAATGAGGAGCCAAATCCACGAGAGAATCCGTTACGTTGCAGACCGTTGTAGTTGTTGTTGAAGATGCTGTTGCCGGGGTTGTTCAGCCCGCGGAACTGGCCGCCGTTGCCGTTCACCCCAGTACCTGCTTGAGGCAGCGAGTTGAAGACACGTTCAGCCTCTTCGCCGCCCATGCCCTCCGCTTCCGGGAAGCCCACAATGACACGCTGATCGATATCTTCCAACCCGGTTCGCCTCAAGGCCAGAATCACCGATTGACGGCGTTGTTCGTTCAGTTTCGGATCAGACACAGCCTGGATCAACACCGGAAACGGAACCTGGTTCAGGCGATCCGCGATCAGCCGAGCATGGTACTGACCATATGGCCCCAGTTGACTACCATCCATGTAGAACTCGTGCTTGTAGAAGACAAAATCATCGGCTTCTGCTTTGGCCGCCTGCGTTTCAAAGATGCGATGCACGGTGGTATGGGGCGGCTCGGGAATCGCCCCTGGTGGAATATCTGCGAAGCGATCCACGCCATGCGTGCTGCTACAGCCCATGGTCAGCGAGGCGAAGGCAAGACCCAGCCAGGGAGCGCTAAGAACAATCTTCTTCACGAGCGTCTCCTGGATTAACGGGGTGGATTGGGGCCAGTCGATTGTGGCGGCGGCAGCACAGGCAAAGGCTGCGTCGGTATGACCACGTTGTTCGGCCCGGGGTTGATCCCAGCAGGCCCGGAGCTTGATCCAAACGGCCCGCTGATGTAGGTATCCCTGCCCTGTTTGTAGTTCAACATGCGGTGGATATCGGTACGGACGCCGGCACGATAGTCTTCCGAACGCCGGCTTTCGAGTCTGCTGAACAGGTAGAACTCCGTATCGCCCGGCTCGAAGACGTTGTAGCCAGGCAACGGCGGCACCTCGGCACATTCCATTGGGTGTACCAGTTCGGGCGTGATGATGAAGATCAGCTCCTGTTCTTCTGAAGTGACTGAGTCTAATCCAAATGCCCTGCCAATAAACGGTATGTCGCCAAAGAGGGGAATGCGTTTACTGCTGGTAGTTAACCTGTTGGAGATCAGTCCAGCTACTGCCAATGTCTGGCCTTCACGCAACTCAACTACATTGGTAAATCGGCGAGAGTCAACCTGATTCGGCACCGAGTACAAATTGGTGCTGTTAGCCCCTCCAGTATTGTTGCCGGCTGCCTCATTGATGCCGCTTACTTCAGCGTTGATGGTCAAACGAATACGATCTTTATCTGTCACGATGGGGGTAAAATTGAGAGAGATGCCGAATGGCTTGTAATTGATACCCTGCAACCCACCTGAAGAATTTCCCACCACTACTGGAACAGGGAACTCTCCACCAGCCTGAAAGGTCGCAGCTTGACCGTTCAAGGTAACTAGTGTCGGTTCAGCCAGAGTTCGTGCATAACCCATAGTTCGCAAGGCATTCAGTGCTAAGATGATGGAGCCATTGTCTAGAACTGCCCCGACGTTACTTGACCCGAGGCCTGCTCCACCATTCTCACCAATGGCAAGTAACCCACCGGTATTCTGCCTGACCAGCGTTCCCCCTTTAAGGAGATTGAAATCCAAGCCAATACTTCTCGCGGCCTTACGTGAGACTTCCGCCACATGAACCCGCAGCATCACTTGCTGTTCCCCAGGTACTCGCAGCAGATTGATGATGTTGGCATTACCCGACACGACAAAGTTCTGAAGCCCCTGGGCAATCGTCTGATCAGGATTGAGAGGATCGGGAGTGACCGTCAAATCGATGCGGTCCACAGGAAGTCTGTTGGCTGGCGTCTGCTGAGGCGCCTGTTCACGGATGACTTGCAGAATCTTGGCTGCAGCGCTCGCATCCTTGGCCTGGCCTGACACTACGAGCTTATCACCCACCAGGCAAAGTCTGACCACGCTGTCTGGGAACGCCCGGTTGATCTCATCTTCAAGAGCCTTATAGACCCGTTCGATACGTGACTTGGTTTCCGGATCGGGTACGACCCGCACCAGGTAGTTCAGCACCTTGAACTTGTCAGGACTGTTCGGATCACTGAAGAACAGGGCGATCACTGTCGTGCCGGGCTGCTTGCCCAATACGAAGAACGCTTTGTCCTTGCTTTCCTTGATCACTTCGATGTCAGCAATGTTGGGATCGACGGCCTGGAACTTCACCGGTGCCTGCTTCAGTTGCAGAATGCGAGGCCGGCCTACGACGAGTTCAAGCGTGTTATCCGGGTCGTCGATGCTCTCGACATAGGCCCGATACTTGTCTAACGTCTTCTGATCTGGTTTGGGTGTGCTGCCAATCGGCGCATCAATGGTATTCATCCGGGCGCGAGGCGCGAAGATATCCTGTTGCTGAGGCTTGCCCTTATCCTGTGGCTCCCCCTTGGGAGGCACCGTGGGAAGCTTGTTATCAAGGTTCGGAAACTTTGGAGGTTCGGGCAACGCCGTACCCGTCCCCTGCCCAGTTTGGGGCGTTTTGACTGGAGTTACTACTGGCGGAACCGCCTTGCCCGCTGTCTTATCCTTCTGGTCCTTGGCCTCGTCCTGCTTGACGACTGGTACTGTTTCCGCATAACTGGCCTGGACGACGAGAGGCTGAACGATTCGGGTACCGGTCGGCTTCACCACCGGCTCGTCAGCCAGAGCGGGTAGAGTCACAGTCACCACCGCCAAACAGAGCGTGGAACATGTCCAGAGGCTCCATCGCCCATGAACGGCTGTTGACTGCTTCTGTTGGTTTATCGAGTTCATCATGAAGCCCCGGGCAATCTGAGCCATACTATCCGAGCATGACCAGTTGCATGGACTCGCTGCTGTCCCACGCCGGACCGGTTACACACGATCCAGTGTCTCTTGGACTATCGGCATGGCAAACGGGAGAACTTTTGCTGATCGTATTGATTATGCCCGCTTGATATGAACAACCACGCTCGGAGTTGAGAAAACGGGAAGATTCGGTAAAGTGCGGAGAAGGAATAACTCTATGCGAACATTTGATACCATTATTCTTGGATTAGGTGCCATGGGCTCCGCTGCCACTCTGGCCTGCGTTCAGCGTGGCCAAACAGTGCTGGGACTGGAACAGTTTCCTCTCGTTCACGATCAAGGCAGTTCGCACGGACATAGCCGGATCATCAGGGAAGTCTATTACGAACACCCTGCCTATGTGCCGTTAGTGCAGGAAGCCTTTCATCGATGGAATGCCCTGGAAGAACAAACAGGTCAATCGCTTTTGACCCGCTGTGCCTGTGCCAACATGGGGCCGCCGGAAAGTGAGATCATTCAGGGCGTGCAGCGGGCAGCCGACGATCACCGCCTCTCTATCGAAACGTGGGATGCACAAGCGATACGCTCGAATATTCCCGCCATAACCGTTCCTGACGATTTTGTTGCTGTGGTTGAAGCCAATGCTGGCTGGCTGCGCGTGGAAGAATGTGTGCGCAACATGCATCAGTTAGCATCTAGGCTGGGCGCCACGCTTCGGGATCAGGAACGAGTGACCTCGTGGAAATGCACACCACAACATGTCGAAGTCGTTACTAATAAGGACAGTTACCAGGCTGGGCACCTCATCATCACCGCCGGCCCTTGGGCAGGCCAAATGCTCACCGAACTGGGGCTGCCTCTACGGGTGATGAGGCAGCAACAACTCTGGTTTACGCCCCCAGAGGCACTAGCATCGCAATTCGCCGCGCCAGAGTTGCCCATTTTCATGATCGATACCGCCAAGGGGCACTTCTATGGAATCCCCAGCCAGGCAGGCCCTGGGGTGAAGATCGCTCAACACTATGGAGCGCCGGAACTGCTTTCACCAGATGGCATCCATCGATCGTTCAGTGATCATGACCTTGTTCCAGTGAGTCAATTCCTGCACAACTACCTTCCCGCCCTCGTTCCCATGGCACTGGCTGCATCCGCAGTCTGCATTTACACTCTCTCTCCGGATCGTCACTTCATCATTGACCGCCATCCCCACCACGAACGAGTCGCCCTCGCCACAGGCTTCTCCGGTCATGGTTTCAAGTTCGCCCCGGTGATCGGTGAAATGCTCGCTGACTTACTGGAGAACAAAGTACGCAAAGATACTCAGCGCCTCTTTGCTATCAACCGTTTTTGAAGAGCCGGGTCGCGTCAGCGCCCGAAGTCGCGCTAAGCATGCACCGGCATACCACTGGTCACACGGGGCAGAGTCACCCTGAAGGTACTCCCCTGGCCCGGGATACTCGAGACACTAATAGTGCCGCCAAACAAATCAACATACCCTTTCACAATAGCCAGCCCCAGCCCGGCATTGACCGTCTCCGACTGCCTCGACGGATCAGCCCGGAAAAATCTCTCGAACAAATGCGATTGTGTGTCAGGCGTCATCCCGACACCAGTATCGATCACTTCCAGAATGACCGACTTGGGCGCTGCCGCTATTCGCAACGTCACCGAGCCTTCGTCCTTGTTGTAATGCACAGCGTTGTCAATCAAATTAACCAGCACCTCGCGCAGCTTGGCAGCGTCAGACGGCTGAGGTTCCAGCATGTTGGCTGAGTCATCAACATCCATTTCAATGCTGATATTCCGCTGATCGGCGATAGGCCGCAGCATATCGACACATTGGCCGGCCAGCTCGACGATATTGACAGGTACTTTGCGAACAGGATCGACACCCGCGTCCAGACGGGACAACACCAGCAGCCGTTCCACCAGCATGGTCATGTGCGAACCCGTTTCGACGCACTGATTCAGCGTGGTCTTATACTCTTCAGTGGTTCGAGGCTTTCGTAGCGCCACCTGCACGGTGGTCATCAGCGAGGCCAATGGCGTGCGCAGTTCGTGAGAGATGTCAGCGGTCGCTCGCTTTTCACGGGCAAAAGCACTGTCGAGCGATTCGAGTGATTCCTGGAGACGCTGGACAATCGGAGCCAGTTCTTCGGGCATCTTCCTGGGATCAAGTTCTTGCCCATGCAGTTTCAAACGTAAATCCTTCGGAGTCAGATCGGTGACTGCGTCAGCAACGCTGACCAGGGGGGTCAGGCTGGCACGACTCACCCAGGTGATGGCAAGAGCACAGAAGGAGATCGTAGCCAGGCAGATCAAGATCAATCGATTCAGCGTATCCTTGCGCACCTGCTCTGACTCCTGATGTAGTGACACCAGGTCTCCGTTCATTTCCTTCTGAAGAGCATGGAGAGTCTGATCACGATGATCTGTTTCACGGGCAATTTGCACAACAATGGCTTCAGAGGTCAGTGACTTGAATTCTGAAGGATTTGAGCGCGGCTGATTACGACGAGTTCCCGTGCCCATAGGCGTGCGGCCCATTTCCATGCCGGGGTAGATTTTCATGTAAGTCATGGGCATCGTCAACGTAATCATGCAGAATCGCTTGCCGCATTTGAGCACCTCTTCCTGCACTCTGGGTTCGTACGGGGGCAATCTGGTAGTGTCTACATGTTGGTCGAGGAAACAATCCTCCGGCAAATTCTTGGAACGCACGCTGGCACGTTTCGACCAGATATGAAAATACTCGTCGCCATCCAGCGCACGGTCTTCTACGAAGATCGTGCGCTTGGCGTACAGCTCGAAGACCATCCGGTTCGAGTTATTGCTTAAACTCTGCGCGATGACGGGTATGTTGAATGGCTGCATCGTCGGGTTGGCAAGAACCGATGTGATCGAGCCAATCAAATGACCCGTCTGGAGCTTGGTAACGTGATTCAGTTCCACTCTCTCGTAAGACTGTCGGCCTAATCGCTCGGCCTGGTGAACCAGCCTGTCGCTAAACTGCTCTTTGTATTCTTCGGCTCGTTTGTCGAATTGGTTCCTGATGAGCTGAGCGGTAGCCAGCTCTTTGGCCTTAAGCAACAGCACTGTCTGCTCGTAGACGTACCACGACAAGCCGCCCACCACACTGGTGACCAGGGCCAGCAGCATCATCAACAGACGTATTCGAATCGACCTCACTTGGGCAACTCCTCAGGAGTAGCGACGATTTCATCGTCATCTTCTCCCCGAAGCATGTATCCTTCGCCCCACCGAGTCAAGATCAAAGGCTTCTCAAAGCCCTTATCGATCTTGTTGCGCAGATAACGAATGTACACATCCACTACGTTGGAGGTGTTCTCATCCTCTTCGTCGTACAGGTGATCCCAGATCATGGGCCGGGTCACCACCTTGCCTCGATGGAAGGCCAGGAATTCAAGTAGTGCATATTCCCGAGGCGTCAAGTGGATACGCTTGCCACCCCGTTTCACACTGCGGGCAGCTGAATCAATCTCCAAATCGTGGATTCGGAGAATCGGGTCTTTCACTTGATGGCCACGACGAATCAGGGCCCTGATTCTGGCCAGTAGCTCATCCATCTCGAACGGTTTGGTTAGGTAATCATCCGCCCCCAGATCAAGACCTTTGATCTTGTCCGGAAGTTGATCCTTGGCGGTAAGGATCAAGACGTGGCTGCTCATGCCATCTTTGCGCCAGCCCTGAAGCAAGGTGAGGCCATCAATCTTCGGAAGCATGAGATCCAATACTACTACGTCGTAGGGCATGCCACGTGCCTTCGTATTGGCTTCCTCGCCATCCTTTGCCCAGTCGACTGCATATCCTTCTTCCTCTAGGCCCTGTTTGATAGCCCGAGCCAACGGATAGTAGTCTTCTGCTAAAAGAATCTTCATGAATTCACCCTCTCATTTCATTAAATACCCTACCACATCATACCCCATTCCAATTAAACCAATGTGAGATTAGGCATGAAACCTGCATGAGAACTTTGACCAACTGCGACTGTCCATTTGCAGACACTACTGTTAGAATATCTTGCGATCGTGTCTTAACTGTACCGAGGACTGCGCGACGTGGAATTCATTGTTAATTTGCTGAGTGTCTTGATCTTCATTGCCAGTCTGGTGATGATTCTCTTAATCCTGATTCAGCGCGGTCGTGGAGGCGGTCTGATCGGTGCCCTCGGTGGGTCCGGCGGTTCCAGCCCGTTTGGCTCCCGGGCTGGCGATACCTTCACCCGCATCACCTTGATTACTGCCGGTGTCTGGATGTTCATGATCATGCTGCAAATTCTGCTTCGTGAAGGTTAACTTTTGCTCGCAAGTAGTTCCGTTTACCAACGTGCCCTCTCGGGCACGTTTTAGTTCCTGCAATAACCGCACCGCCAGGGAATAGACGTGCTCCTTAGTATGACAGGGTTCGGCGACGCGAGATGGCAAGGCCCTGACCTTACCATCTCGGTCGAATTGCGCTCTGTTAATAATCGCTTTCTCAAGATCAACGTCAAAACCACTGAGGCCTATCAGGCCCTGGAAACGGAAATCGACCGAATCCTGCGGGAAACCCTGAAGCGAGGCACAGTGAATGTCCAACTCCAGGTCTACCATCAGCCCCGCCCGGACGACTTTCAAATTAACTTCGTCGCCCTCGATGCCTATCAGAAACAGTTGACGCAATATGCACAGGCACATTTGTTGCCCGGCGACTTGAGCCTGGGTTCGTTACTGACCCTCCCTGGCGTCGTTGATGATGTCTACGACCGTCACGCCCACGATACCGCCGAAGACTGGGCGCGGGTGGGCCCCATTGTGCAGACAGCCATCAAACAACTCCAGATGATGCGGGCCGATGAAGGCCTCAAGATGACGAAGGAACTTCGCAGTCTGGCGGATGTCATCAGGCAACGTCTCACTGAGATTCAATCACGCGCCCCGGAAGTGGCTACCGAGTTCCGCAAACGCCTTCATGACAAGCTACAGAACATCCTCAAAGATCACTCCATCGTTCTCGATCCCAGCACGCTGATTAAGGAAGTGGCCATCTTCGCTGACCGTACCGACATTCATGAAGAGATCGTGCGCCTCGCCAGCCACCTCGAACAGTTCCACGCCTTCCTCGTGGAAAAGGAAAGCGCCGGCCGCAAGCTCGACTTCCTCGTACAGGAAATGAACCGGGAAGTGAACACCATCGGCTCCAAGGGCAACGACCTCGTGATCACTCGACACGTCGTCGAGATGAAGGGCACCCTCGAAAAGATTCGGGAGTTGATCCAGAATGTCGAATAGCGCTGCCCCTCAAACTGGCAGGCAGGGCCGCCTCATCGTCCTTTCCGGGCCGAGTGGCAGCGGCAAGACTACGCTTATTCGAGAAGCCCTAGCCTCTGGCGATCTGCACATCCGCCTGGCCATCTCCGCCACGACCCGGCCGCCCCGGCATAATGAAGTCGATGGCAAGCATTACCACTTCTGGACGTCCGATCGGTTCCTCGACGCTATCCACGCCGACAAGTTTATCGAACATGCCAAGGTCTACGGCCATCACTATGGCACCCTGCATGAAGAAGTGGACAAATATCTCAGCCAGGGCATGAACGTCCTGCTGGAACTGGATATTCAGGGTGGGTTGCAGATCAGGGAAAAGATGAAAGACAGTGTTCTCGTCTTTCTCCGCGCCTCCACGCCAGAGGAATACGAACGCCGACTCCGAGCACGAAAAACCGATAGCCAGGCTTCTCTGGAGAAGCGGCTCGAATCAGCCCTCAAGGAAATCGAGATCGGTTCAAGTCAGTACGACTACCAGATCATCAACGACAATCTGGATCAGGCCGTCCACGAGTTCCGCCAACTGATCCTCAACATCAGCCAGGCAGGACAACCTCAGCTTAAACCATAACATAAGCGTGTGCTCTTGAAGGAGAATGCAAGCGATGATCGATGAATTGAAGGAAGAAGCTATCGTGAACAAGGTCGGCGGGCGATTCAAGCTCTCGACTTTGATTCAAAAACGCCTGACCATGATCAGCGCCGGCGCCCGTCCTTTGGTTGATGTTCGCGGCGGCGACCGGATGCAGATCGTTATCCAGGAGATTCTTCAGGACAAGATCTTCCTCGATAACACCGGCAACCTCAGGACTGGCAACGACGAAGTCGATCTCTCCCTGGCCGCGACGACTGACGGCCTGGATGACTAACACATAAATCAAGTATTAACGAAAACAGCCGAGCTAGACTCGGCTGTTTTCGTTTGGCTT